>JAOTYS010000148.1 GCA_029861795.1 Gammaproteobacteria bacterium
CTTGGAATTGATCAACGATCAGCTCAAGCAGCGCCAGTCGTTGATTTGATTACCGCGTGCGGCTTGGTTCGCTGGCGTCTCGGATTGAGCTTCTCTGTGGCGCACAAATCATGCAATGTGCGGCAAATCAACTAAACTAAATTGAACAGAGATCCTCTTGCCAGCAACCTTGTGACGATTACTAATCACACACGGAGCAACCAAACATCAGCGTGATGACATGATACAAGTCTTCTCAAATTCGTTGGGCCCTGAAGAGCTGCAGGCCATCGCAGATGTTTTTCCATCTAGATGGCTAGGTAAAGGAAAACACTGTGATGAGTTTGAAAAAGAATTCGCTGAGAATCTACGGGCTCCAAGGGTGTTACTAACAAACAACTGCACATCTGCTATCAGTATTGCAATTCGAGTACTTGGAATTGGTCCTGGTGATGAAGTTATCGTAAGTACAGTCAACTTCGTCGCTTGTGCTAGCGCCGTCGTGGATGTAGGTGCTGTTCCCATATTCGCGGACGTCGATCTGCATACACTGAACATTACACCAAGTGAGATCGAACGACTGAGAACGCCTCGAACAAAGGCTGTCTTTCTCCTCCACTACGGAGGACATCCCAGCCCAATGGACGAGATTGGAGCAGCGTGTGGGGATAACATAGCTATCATCGAAGACAGCGCAAATGCTGTCAGTTCCTCATACAAAGGAGAGATGTGTGGGACGATTGGCGCGGCCGGCGTGTTCAGTTTCGATGCGATGAAAATTTTGGTTATGGGAGATGGTGGTGCTCTCGTCCTTAAGGATGATGAGGCCTTTCAGCGGGCGAAATCCTATCGCTACCTTGGCCTTTCCCACCAATCACCTTCGGGTTTTGAAACGATGTCGAAGAAGAAGCAACAGCGCTGGTGGGAGTATGATCTGGATACTGTTTCTGGTCGGTTTATATCCAATGATGTCTTAGCTGCGATTGGGCGTGTGCAGCTCAAGAAACTTCCTCAATTCATTGCCAGACGCAAGCAAATCTGGGACCACTACCAGTCAGAATTGGCAGAAGTTGCACACCTCACCTGTCCGCCGGATCCACTTCCGGGAACAACGAGTTCTTATTACTTGTATTGGATCCAACTACGCCATAGGCGGGATGAGTTAGCAGCCTATCTTGGCGAGAATGGTGTGTACACTACATTTCGTTATTATCCCTTACATTTGATTAAGTTTTTTCGCGCACAATGCAGCTTGCCTGTGGCAGAGCAGATCAATCAAACGACACTGAATCTCCCTCTACATCAGAATCTTACTGACGATGACGTGCAAAAGATTGTTGATCTGACCAAACGCTTCCTCCAAGGGTGAGGGAGCAACAATGTGCGCTCGACCATTAATAATTCTCGGCGCTAGAACTCAAGCACCGGTGATTGCTGACTGGGTCTCGGAGATTTCTGGTTTTCGAGTCACACACTTCGTCGAGAACATGGAGCGGGAGCGCTGCCGGGGGACATTGGAAGGCTTGCCGATCCTTTGGGTGGATGATGTGAAACAACTGGTAGAAAGTCATTGTGCGGTCTGTGCTCTTGGTTCCACGCATCGAAGCCGTTTTATTGAGCAGGTTGCCGCATTTGGCATGCGGTTTGCCACTCCCATGCATCCGTCGGCGATAGTGTCCCCAAAGTGTACAATCGGTGAAGGAACCGTTGTCAGTCCAGGCGTGATTATTGCTGCCTTCACGCATTTGGGCCGACATGTTCTACTGAATCGTGGAGCACTAGTTGGACACAACGTTGAGATTGGGGACTACGTTACGATCGGACCTGGGGCAAATATCGCCGGATTTTCTAGAATTGGTGAGGCGACGTATATTGGCATGGGTGCCATAGTGTTAGAACAAACTACGGTCGGTGCACATTCGATTGTGGGTGCGGGCGCAGTAGTTAACAGAGATGTTCCTGACAACGTTACAGTTGTTGGTGCTCCTGCCAGAGTCATCAAGGAAAACATATCGGGTTTATGATTGAATTGCTGATAAAGAATAGTATTAGGGCCGCTAACGATGTTTGACACAGAAGACCGAGAAGGAATCACGCTGTTGCATATGAAGCACGGTAAATCCAATGCGATGGACACGCAGTTCTGTCGACAGTTTGTGATCAAGCTCAGAGAACTGGATACCCCCGCAACAAAGGCGGTGGTCGTTACGGGAGTGGGCGGAATTTTTTCAGCAGGTGTTGATCTCCCCCGCCTGCTAGATGGCGGAGAGACGTACGTACGCGAGTTCCTGCCCGCACTCAACGAGTTGTTTGGAACGGTGTTTGCTTTCCCAAAACCGGTGGTGGCGGCAATCAACGGTCATGCCATTGCCGGTGGTTGTGTGCTGGCCTGTGCTTCTGATCGACGGATGATGGCTAAGGGAGACGCTCGGATCGGTTTGCCCGAGCTATTGGTGGGAGTTCCGTTCCCAGCAGAGCCGCTTGAGATCATGCGTGCAGCAGTGCCGCGACGGTGGTTCCCGCAGGTGATCGGCAGCGGAGCATTGCATGACACCGAAGCAGCACTGGAACGCGGTTTGATCGATGAAGTGGTCGCGCCAGAACAGCTGCTGGATCGGGCGATACAGGCGGGACAGGAGATGGCTGCGGTAAGACCGGAGCTGTTCAGCCTGACCAAGACGCAGATTCGACAACCCGCGATGGAAAGGATAGACCTCGCACGCAAATATGCAGACGAGGTTGAAAGAATCTGGACGGCACCGGAAACATTCGCCGGAATCCGTCAGTATGTGGAGAAGACGTTCAAACCGAGTAAGTAATATCAATAGAGTCAGGTCTTGCATTGCCACACGCTCAAACCTGTCCCTCGATGTCACATCCCACAATCTGATCTTATATTCTCCTAGAAGTCTTTTGCTAACGGAAGCGTTGAATCAATGACAAAAACTTGAAGACACATTTCGACGTTAAGCGTTGCATAGGTCCACCGTCGTCAGCCCCGATGTTCTCTTGGGGGAAGCCCACGCTGGGTATTTCGGTACCAAGAAAACTACACAACTCCGGCCACCCGTCTCCATTCTCCCAGTCGACGACCAGCAGATCGTCCGGCCGGTCCCTGAAGTACTCTTTTATGCCCTCGTTTCGACTCAGATAAACGGATCGGTAAGTGTCCTCGTGGGGCTCCATGGAATAGTCCCCGATCTCGTCATAATCGACACCCCACCACAGTCCATGAGACAAAATACCGAGCTGCGGGTCTTTGAACCGATAGCGCACGTCGGAGCGGTTTTCTCCCGGAGGTGTCTTAAAGCGTATGAAAGATTTCATCCAGTTATCCACCGATCTTTCCGTCAAGATGAACTTACTGTGCGGAAAGCGGTGATCAAGCTTTTCGTATAACTCGCCGTAACACCAGGGCACGTCTTGAAAACTTCTGTACTTTTCGGCGTAGCGCAGGACATTCTCGGGATCCTCGGCGCATCGTGCGATTAAACCCGACGACCACCGCACATGTGGAGTGAATCCGAGGAAGATTAGGCAGGAGCGTAACGTGGTTGTGCCCGTTTTTGCGGAACCGATACCGAATACCTTATCAAAAGTTCTGGCGCGACCTATCATGCTCTGCTGCAATCAATAGATTCATGGTCTTGCATTCCCATACGCTCAAACCTGTCCCTCGGTGTTGCATCGCAAGGCCTAACCCCGCGACGGCCAATAGCGCCAGGGCGCAAGAACAACAAACGAGTTACTAAGAAAAAAGTGAGGATTTGCAAGATGATCAACGCACCGATTGCCTTTTGTCGACGTGACAATGCGAAATTGTATCTACCCATCTCAAAGGCCAGTCTCCGATTGTAAGCGTGTTTGTTTTGCAAATCTGCACGTACGCGAGTATGCCTCGCCCATCGACTCGAGCTACTAGACAGAAACGCCTCGCCTCTGATTTGCGTTACTGACAATCGGTGAATCGAGCAACAACGTGAAGGGCAAAAAGCAATTGTGCAGGCTAAGCGGCGAATGTAAAACTACTAGACAATCAGTGTGTGATCGGTAGATCTTCTTTTCTAGAGCGTGCCCAAAAAAGAACGCTACTTGTAAACCCTGTCGGCGGGGAGTTTCTCGCATCAGTGTAGCATGGTAGACGTCGCCGTAAAGTGTTGTGATAGGCTATGATCGCTCTCATGACACATAACCTGACTCAAAGATTTCATCTTGCCCCTGTTTTGCGTGGAGACGAAGTGCGCTTCAAGAATATGGTGAGGTCGCTTGTCAGGCTGCGAAAATTCTATAAAGCCGAGAAGAAGTCGGTAGTCACCCTCCCGCTTCGGAAGCGATTGCGAAGCCTGTGCCTTGGGTTCTATAGCCGCTCCTATGTTCTCTACGATCTGGATCGTAACGATCACAGGTTGTACCTGCAAGACGCCAAGTACCTCTACTACACTGCCAATGACCCTCATTTCCCGAGCATTAGAAACAAACTTAGTTTCACGCGGTTGATGGAGAACTACGGGCTTCCCCACCCAAGGTCGATGGGATTCCTCCACAAGGGCCACTTCTACTCATTCGATGATGAAGCAGTTCCCAGCGGGCGAGATCTGCACAGATCGTGTAGGTCCCTCGTCGGCCTCAGCGAGGGATTGGTATTCAAGCCGGTTGCAGAGGGTGCTGGCGCTGGTATCCTCCTGGTTCGCGGACATGGAAACGGACTCACCGTGAATGGTACTAGTGCAACATTGGACGAGCTCGTAATGGTACTTGCAACCGTGGAACACTACTATGTCACGCCGTTTGTGGAGCAGGCAGCATACGCACGCGAGTTGTACGCCAGTACTCCTAATACCGTCCGATTGCTTTCGGTTTGGGATTACCAGAAGAACGAGCCGTTTGTGGCTGCCGCAGCGCACAGGATTGGAATGCAGCGGTCATTCCCGGTGGACAACTTTCATCAGGGTCGTGGGGGACTCAGCGCAGCGATTGATGTGGCCACCGGTGCCCTAGGTCCTGGCATTACATTCGATCAGGACATGCAGCTCACAAGGTTGGTCAACCATCCGGAGACAGGTGCACGAATCGAAGGCGTAGTCGTGCCGTTCTGGGAAGATACCTGCCAAAAGTTGATGGAGTTCTGCGCGCGCCTTCCCCACGTTCCAACTATAGGTTTGGATCTAATTATCACCGAGCAAGGCTGCTCGGTATTGGAAGCGAACTGCCCGCCAGGTGTAGCGGTATGGCAGGTCCACGGGCCACTGCTGGCAGATCCACGGGTTCGGCGCTGCTATGAAGAGATGGGTATTCTCAAGCCCGCCAAGATTCGCTGAAGACCTGGTACCGTTGTGCTGATAATCAGCGTGCAGAGAGGCTAGCTTTTGCCCTTATGGGACGAGCGGTTAAGTGCGATATTCATTTATGTAAAGCGACAGTGAAGAGATGTAATCGCTGCCCCTATGTTTGAAAGAGATAGGAAGGGGCGCCAGTCATAAAGTGGGTTCTTTTGGGGACGCGTCGCCATATGGCAAAGTTCCTATTACTGCACTATGTCTTTTCCGAGTTGAGGACCACGGTTGTGGTCGATCATCTGTGGTGGGAGGAGACTGATGAAAGCACGGAATTTCTCTTTCTCGTCGGGTATGGTGTCGACGCACTGAATGTGAATCGTCAATCGCTCCCCGAGCTGCTCGAGGAGCTCGCGCCGAAGTTCATCGATCATTCCTTGCTCCCAAGGGTTCCTGGTGACCAAGAGCACGGTCAGTTGATCGACCTTCTCCTGGATGATTCGAAATCTCAGGATGCTGAGATGATGCCTTAGAACCAGGGTGCATCGAAGCGCCGGAAGACGGCGGCCCGATGGCAGGACCATAAGATCGTCGGCCCTGCCCCATGGCGGTCCGATCAACGGCAGAGTTGAGCCGCAGGAGCAGCGCTGAGCAAGACGAACAATTCGGTCGCCGATCTCATAACGTAGAAATGGCATTGTTCGCGCATTGAGCCCGGTAACCAGGGTTAATCCGTCTTCTCCATCGGCCGCTGGACGATCGCCACGCCAGGTCTCTAGGATGACGTGGTCAACGTTCACGTGCAAACCCTCTCGTGCGGGGCACTCCGCGGCAATGCGGCCTATCTCGAGGCAGCCGTAGAAGTTATAGGGGTCGAGTCCGAGGTCCTCGCGGACTTGTGCGCGCAATAATTCATCCAACACTTCTGCTGAGGTGATCATGACACGCGGCCGGATGAAATCTCGAAGTCGGTACCCTGTTGTGTGGTAAATGGCTCTCATCGTCGTTGGGTATGACCAGAAGACCGTCGGCTGGAATTGCCGCAGCCGCTCGAGTTGTCTCTCGGCCGGTAACATGCCTGGGATGATCTGGGTCTGATAAATCCCTAGTCGCGTCAGCAAACCCGGCTTACGAGCATGGTGTGGTCCCACGGACGCCAGGCGGTCATGGACTGAGAAACCGATGCGCCTTAGTGTGCGCATCTCCACCAAGCTTCGTATCCGCCTCTCCCATCTTCCGACATAGATTACCAACGGCGTACCCGTGCTTCCGCTGGTGTGAAGGATCGTGCAGGACTTCGGATCGGCGCCCTCGGCAAGCGTTTGTTCCGGCCCCGCTATTTGCAGATCTCGCTTTGTGGTGACAGGAATGTGTTGGAGATCCTTAAGCGTGCGGATGTCTTGAGGTTGAACACCGGCGCTCCGGAATCTCTCTCGATAAAAAGGAACCTGCTCGTACGCATGGCGAACGATTCGCCGAAGCTTCCGCTCCTGGAGTTGCCGCAACTCGTCCGCGGACATGCGAGAAACCCCTCGCACAGCCCAGAAATCTTTTATTCGATCGATCATCGGCAAACAAGCCAGTCCTATGTCGGAAGATAGATTCCTGTGCGATTCAGGTAAGCTGGCTTTGTGATCATGCTGTCTTTTAGATCCTTCCTGATGTTCGACTGATGACGGTCTTCTCGCTAGTGTCAGATTGAAGCATGAAGCATTCGCGTGACCACGTGAGTGTGAGCACGACCAAAGGCGCACACCAACATCAGAAGAGGATTGCGCGCGCCGTGAGATAAATCCGAACGTGATCGGCCGATGGATTTCCCACTACTGGTGCTGTGCTATTGTTTTCCACCCGCCGACGGATTAAGTAGAATAACAAAGGCATCGCCTTTGAGTCACCACACATGCAGTTAATGAATCGATGTAACTCATCGAGCGAGGGAGGGATCCATGCAAAAGGATAAGCATCCGATACGCGAGTACTGGGATGGAGTCGCTCGGGAATTCGAATGTCGACCATTCCACCTAGACCCTTTTCTGGGCAAACTAAAGCGAGATGCATATCTCGGATTGGTGCAGCGTTGGGCCCCGCGGCACGCATCGGGGACCGTACTGAAGACAGACTTGTTTGAAGAATGTTTTGGTCCCGACGCACTCGTGCCTGGACTCGCGGAGCATGCTGAGTTCGTGGTCGGATTTGATGTGTCACCGAAAATGGCCCGACTCGCAGAAGCGAAGTTTGGGAACCACAACCGTTTCATTGCTGCTGACGTGCGGCGGCTCCCATTTGCTAGCGATTACTTCGATCTGATCGTATCGCCGTCGACGCTCGATCACTTCGAAGACCCTCGGGATCTTGGCATCAGCCTCCAGGAACTCGCCCGGATATTGAAGCCCAATGGCCGTCTCATCGTGTCGCTTGACAACCGGCAGAACATTTTCGATCCGCTGCTGCGCCTCATTAGTCGCTTCGGCTGGATCCCTTTTTATTTGGGGCGCTCATACACTGCAGCAGAGTTGCGGCAAGAGTTAGAAACAGTCGGGTTTAAGGTGCATGAAGCGACAGCCATCTTGCACAATCCTCGGCTCGTGGCGGTGGCCAGCATCGGGCTGGCGAGGAAGCTAGGTTGGAAGCCTTTGCAAAGATTTGTTCAACGCTCGCTGGAGGCAAGCCAGTGCCTCGAACAGACCCGCTTACGCTACTATACGGGAAGCTTTGTGGCGGCTCTAGCGGTTAAGCGCACGTGATGAGACGCTTGCTTTCGGTTCCGATCTGGAACGGGTTCACTCTTTGGAATATGCGTCACGAGCGGAATCTGCCTTATTGGCCATTGGAGCGGCTTCGCGAACTTCAAAGCCGTCGTGTCAAGGAGATGGTTGCTTTTGCGTATGAACACGTACCTCACTATCGTGAGGCAATCGACAGCCTGGGACTGACCCCGGCCGACGTGCGCACGGCCGAAGATCTGGCGAAACTGCCCATCGTTGAGAAGAACGATCTGCTGCTGTCGCCCGAGTGTTTCATGTCGAGGGGTTCTCGCACTGGAAACGCTTTGCGAGTCGAATCAAGTGGAACGTCCGGAAGTGCCAAATCGATTTACCAGGACCGCAGAGCACTCTTTGTTGCGCTTGCTCACGGACAACGTCAGCGCCAAGTGCTCGGGCAGTTTGTGGGGCGTAATCTCGCCTATCGCGAGATGACGGGCGCGCGCCCAAATAGCGTTCACGAACAGATCCGCAAGTATTATGAGATGCATTCCTGGACCCCAAAGCGGATTGATCTGAATCGTCAGATACTTCCAATGATTGGCGTCAGTATGGAGGAGCAGGTGACGCGCATCAATCGATTTCGCCCCGCCGTGATACGCGGGTACGGCTCCTACTTGGGTGCACTTTTTCGCCATGTATCCGAACGGGGTATCACGATCGAAAAGCCCAAGACCATAGTGTACGGCGCTGACGTGATGCCCGAGGTTGATAAGGAGTTGATCGAGTCGGAATTCGGAATCCCAGTGCTCTCCACCTATCAAGCCGTCGAAGCGCTTCGTATCGGATTTCAGTGCGAGCACCGTCGCGGTTTTCATCTGAGTATCGACGACGTCGCCATCCGCGTGGTCGATGACAATGAAGAGGATGTCGCGCCCGGAGGTCGTGGCCATCTCTTGATTTCCAATCTAACGAACCGCGCCACCGTACTATTGAATTATCGCTTGGGCGACATCGTAACGTTGGGTGAATCGCCATGTCCGTGCGGACGTACTTTGCCAACGATTGACCGTATCGAAGGACGATCTGATGATCTCATCACATTGCCGAGCGGCGATCCCATGCATGCTTGTGTGGTATTGCAGCGATTACAGAGCGCATCGGGTGTCGTCCAGGTCCAGCTGGTACAGGAGACCATGCAGCGGTTCGTCATTCGTGCAGTCGGCAAGACGGCAGCCGATCGTAAACGGGCAGAGGAGGAGTTGGTTGCGAACTTGAAATCGACGGTTGGGCGTGTAGCGGTTTCTGTGGCCTGGATGGACGACATTCCCCGGACCGCGGGCGGCAAAGTCAAAGCAGTTATCTCTGATTGCCTACCCCCTCGCCAATGAAGCGAAATCGGAGCGCGTTCGAGGAACGCCTCGCCTGTTGGCCACGAGCCTTTTGGTCGCCAGAGCGAATTCGATTGTTTCAGGAACAGGCTTTACGACTCATGGTTCGCCACGCCTACCGCGAGATCCCATACTACCGCAGGGCTTTCGGCCGCGCGACAGTGGCGCCGGGCGATATTCGTACGCTTGAGGATCTTGCTAAGCTGCCGCCGAGCACTAAGAGCGACTTGCAGAATACGACCACCGGCGATCGACTTGTGGCAGGAACTCCGCAAGAGGACTGTGCCGTTCACCACACATCAGGATCCACGGGCGAAACAATGCGTATTGTTCGCGGGTTCGCCGAAGAACGCTACTTGCTCGGCCGCCGCTTGCGAGCTCAAATCCTGAGCGGGCTGCGACCATGGGACCACCGCATGATCTTTGGCGCCACTCCGATGCGACTACTGCCGCATCGCCTGGGGTTGTTTCGACTATCCGGAACGCCGTTT
>JAOTYS010000149.1 GCA_029861795.1 Gammaproteobacteria bacterium
GCCGCAGCCGAGCGTGGCAAACAGCAGCACGAGCTCGCGGAGAAGAGGGCTGAAGAGAGATTGAAGGACGCCAAAACTCATGCCGGCGACATTATTGCCCGCGCCGACAAGCGGGCAGTGGAGATTGTTGAGGAGGCCAAGTCTGAAGCACGCGGCGAAGGCCAGCGCATGCTCGAGGCGGCCCGTAGTGAAATTGATCGGGAGATCCAAGGTGCTAAGGAGGATTTGCGAAAGCAGGTTGCGGCGCTCTCAGTGGCAGGTGCCGAACGAATACTGGGAAAAGAAATTGATCCCCAAGCGCACACCAGCGCGTTGGATGATCTGGTGCGTCAGTTGTAACAACCAAAATGGCCGACACCGCAGCCGTTGCAAGACCCTACGCCCAGGCAGTGTTTGAGCTTGCCCGGGACGGCGGTGATTTCGCCCATTGGTCTGACATGTTGGCGTTTGCAACGGCGGTTGCCCATGACCCCACCATGCTCGCTCTGATCCATAGCCCGAGAGTCGATGCAGAGCAACTTGCGCGATTGTTTATCGATGTTAGCGCAGACCGGCTTGACAAGGAGGGCACCAACTTCGTTCGCCTACTGACCCTGAATGATCGCTTAGCGGCGTTGCCTGACATTGCAGAGTTGTACGAGTCGCTGCGTGCTGAAGCCGAAGGGTTTGTTGAGGCGGAGCTAATCTCCGCTGCTGAAGTAAGCGATGAGAAACAGCAAAAAATCGTGGAGGCTTTGGAGAGACGATTAAATCGCACCGTGAAGCTGGATTGCAAGATTGACACCACGTTGCTTGGAGGTGCCATCATCCGTGCTGGTGATATGGTGATCGATGGTTCATTCAAGTCCGGCCTACAGAAACTCGCTGTAGCCCTTGTACGTTAGCCCCATTTGTTTGGTGAGAGGCGGCGCTCAAAGCAATGAGTGGCACACGAATTGTTAGCTAGAGGAATTTGGTTATGACCATGCAACTTAACCCCTCCGAAATCAGTGAGCTGATCAAGGCTAGGATCAAGGACTTCGAAGCCGTCGCCGAGGCGCGTACTGAAGGTAGCGTTGTCAGCTTAACCGATGGTATCGCACGTGTTCATGGACTCGCCGACGCTATGCAAGGTGAGATGTTGGAATTCCCAAACGAAACATATGGTCTCGCGCTAAACCTTGAGCGTGACTCAGTGGGTGCCGTGATTCTCGGTGCCTATGAACACATCACCGAAGGCGACACGGTGAAGTGCACTGGCCGCATCCTGGAAGTCCCGGTGGGAGAAGCGCTATTGGGGCGCGTGGTGGATTCACTGGGCAGCCCAATCGATGGCAAGGGGAGTATTGACTATGCTGGAACCTCCCCTATCGAGAAGGTGGCCCCTGGCGTGATCACCCGTCAGTCTGTATCGCAGCCGGTGCAGACGGGATTGAAGTCCATCGACGCGATGGTTCCAGTTGGTCGCGGTCAGCGGGAATTGATTATTGGTGACCGCCAGACTGGCAAGACGGCGGTCGCGATCGACACCATCATTAACCAAAAAGGCACCGGGATTAAATGCATCTATGTTGCAATAGGCCAAAAGGCGTCGTCCGTAGCGAATGTGGTGCGCAAGCTCGAAGAGCACGGGGCCATGGAGCACACCGTCGTGGTGTCGGCTTCGGCAGCGAATTCGGCGGCCATGCAATATATCGCGCCTTATTCTGGTTGCGCCATGGGAGAGTACTTTCGCGATAAGGGTGAAGATGCGCTAATCATTTACGATGATTTGACCAAACAAGCCTGGGCATATCGCCAGGTGTCGCTGCTGCTGCGTAGGCCACCGGGTCGTGAGGCATATCCGGGGGATGTTTTCTATTTGCACTCAAGATTGCTGGAACGAGCTGCACGCATCAACGAGCAGGAGGTTTCTCGGATCACGGACGGTAAGGTCACCGGCCGCACGGGCTCGCTAACGGCGTTACCGATTATCGAGACCCAAGCCGGCGACGTGTCGGCATTCGTGCCGACTAATGTCATCTCCATCACTGACGGTCAGATCTTTCTTGAGAGTGACTTGTTTAATGCCGGCATTCGGCCGGCGATCAACGCCGGATTGTCTGTGTCTCGTGTGGGTGGAGCTGCTCAGACAAACATCATCAAGAAACTCGGCGGCGGTGTACGCCTCGCGCTCGCTCAGTACCGCGAGTTGGCCGCTTTCTCCCAGTTCGCATCCGATCTTGACGAGGCCACTCGCAAGCAACTTGAACGCGGTCAGCGGGTGACCGAGATGATGAAACAGAAGCAATACACTCCTATGTCGGTGGCTGAGATGGCGGTTTCACTGTACGCGGTGAACGAGGGTTATCTTGACGATGTGGACGAGAACAAAGTGGTGGATTTTGAACAGGCGCTACAGGCGTACATGAGATCCAGCCATGGTGAACTGTTAAGTAGTATCAACGAGAATTGTGAATACGACGACGACACCGCCAAGGCACTGGGCGACGCGCTGACTGACTTTAAGGCTAATCATACTTGGTAGATGTGCAGAATGTTTTGCACGGTTCTTTCTGGTGAGACCACTTAATCAACGATAAGCACGACGATGGCGGGCGCCAAAGAAATTCGTAAGAAGATCAAGAGTATTCAAAATACTCAGAAGATCACCAAGGCCATGGAGATGGTGGCTGCGAGCAAAATGCGAAAAGCCCAGGATCGTATGTTGGCCGCTCGACCATACGCGAACAAGATGCGTAATGTCGTCGCTCACCTGGCCCATGCTCATCCGGAATACAAGCACCCTTATGTCAGCACACGGGAGAATCCCAAACGGGTCGGATTGGTCGTAATCTCCACAGATCGAGGTCTGTGTGGGGGGCTCAACGTCAATATGTTTAGGGCAACCGTGGCCAAGATGTCGGAATGGGACAAGCAAGGCATCGAAATCGACCTCACCACCATTGGCGCTAAAGGATTAGGGTTTTTCAAACGTATGGGTGGCAATATTGTGTCGGAGGCTACCCATCTTGGTGATACCCCCGCATTGGTGGACTTAATCGGTACCATTAAGGTGATGCTGGACGCCTACGGCGAAAACACTATCGACAGATTATTCATGGTAAACAATGATTTTGTTAATACCATGACCCAAAGTCCTCATGTTGAGCAGCTTTTGCCGATCGAAACCGAAGAACCTGAAGAAGCGCTGAAACACTACTGGGACTATCTGTATGAACCTGACGCAAGAGATGTGCTAGACGCGTTGATGACGCGATACATCGAATCGCTCATCTACCAAGGCGTGGTGGAAAATATAGCGTGCGAGCAAGCGGCGCGTATGGTGGCGATGAAATCAGCGTCGGATAACGCTGGAACCCTGATAGACGAATTGCAGCTGGTGTATAACAAGGCGCGACAAGCTGCGATCACTCAGGAGATATCGGAGATCGTTGGTGGCGCAGCAGCAGTATGAGACTTGTGTGCGTGAGCTTGGCTGCGAAGTATTTGCGACCAAGGTGGTCGACTTAGTTTTGAGGATATAGCTATGAGTTCCGGAAACATCGTTGAAATCATTGGGGCGGTCGTGGATGTAGAATTTCCACGCGACGCAGTACCCAAAGTGTACGACGCATTGACGGTGAACGACACCCACTTGACGTTGGAAGTGCAACAACAGATGGGTGACGGCATTGTGCGCACCATCGCCATGGGCTCCAGCGATGGACTACGCCGTGGACTTCAAGTGAGGGACACCGGAGCGCCCATTTCGGTGCCGGTGGGCGAGGCCACCCTTGGACGCATTATGAATGTGTTGGGTGAGCCTGTTGATGAGCAAGGCCCAGTTGAAGCCAAGGACAAGTGGCCCATCCATCGTACCGCGCCTGGGTATAGCGACCAAGCAACAACTCAGGAGCTGCTAGAGACCGGAATTAAGGTGATCGACCTCATCATCCCGTTTGCCAAAGGTGGCAAGGTGGGGCTGTTCGGTGGTGCGGGTGTGGGCAAGACTGTCACGCTGATGGAGTTGATTCGCAACATTGCCGCCGAGCACAGCGGCTTCTCGGTTTTCGCTGGGGTGGGAGAGCGCACCCGCGAAGGCAATGATTTCTATCACGAGATGAAGGAGTCGAACGTGCTCGACAAGGTGGCTTTGGTATACGGTCAGATGAACGAGCCGCCGGGCAACCGTCTGCGAGTTGGACTCACCGGACTAACAATGGCCGAGTATTTCCGTGAAGAAGGCAGTGATGTGCTGCTGTTTATCGACAACATCTATCGCTACACCCTGGCGGGTGTGGAAGTTTCCGCGCTTCTCGGACGTATGCCCTCGGCGGTGGGATATCAACCCACTCTGGCTGCGGAGATGGGGGCGTTGCAGGAGCGTATTACTTCTACCAAGACCGGTTCAATCACGTCGATTCAGGCGGTGTATGTCCCAGCCGATGACTTGACCGACCCATCGCCTGCGACGACGTTTGCACATCTCGATGCAACCTTGGTGCTGTCGCGACAGATCGCGGAGCTTGGCATTTATCCAGCAGTAGATCCATTGGATTCCACCAGCCGACAGCTCGATCCGCTGATCGTCGGTCAGGAGCACTACGACGTGGCACGCGGCGTGCAGAGTACACTGCAACGATACAATGAACTACGTGACATCATCGCTATCCTTGGCATGGACGAATTATCGGACGAAGACAAACTCGTCGTCGCCCGGGCGCGCAAGATTCAGCGATTCTTGTCTCAACCGTTCTTCGTGGCGGAGACCTTTACTGGCACCGCTGGTAAGTATGTTCCCCTGAAAGACACCATCCGTGCATTCAAAGCGATCGTTGATGGTGAATACGATCATCTTCCGGAACAAGCGTTTTATATGGTTGGTGGCATCGAAGAGGCAGTGGAACAGGCCAAGAAGCTGGCTTAAGATTTGGTGACGAAATTTTTATGGCGATGACCCTACATATAGATATCGTGAGTGCGGAGGAAGAGATTCACTCCGGGACAGCGACCGTCGTGTATGCACCCGCCGAGATGGGAGAGGTCGGCATCTATCCCCGTCATGCCCCTATGCTGACTCGGCTCAAACCGGGTGAGGTTCGGGTCCAACAGGAGAATGGCGAGGAGTTGTTTTTCTTTGTCTCCGGAGGCCTTTTGGAAGTGCAGCCTCACGTGGTGACGGTGCTGTCCGATACCGCGATCCGCGCCAAGGACTTGGACGAGGCGGCCGCCCTGGAAGCCCAAAAGCGCGCCGAGCAGGCGTTGCAGGATCGAAAATCGGATATGGATTATGCCAAGGCCAAGGCGGAGCTTGTGGCTGCCGCCGCCCAGATACGTGCTATCCAGAATCTAAAGAAAAAAGGGCGTCACTAGTTCCGCTGTCAGAGCTTGAGCCACGGCTAGTGCGGCGCAGATACGCCGGCAGTAAAAAAGGCCTGCTGTTCCCACTTCGTGATCTTGCACATCCGACAACTGATTCGCTGCAGGGGCGTGACCGCTGCCTGCTAAAATTACTTGTATGAGCGCTCCCTTAGAAGTCGCAATCCTCGCTGCTGGCAAGGGCACTCGGATGCACTCCGAACGACCCAAGGTGTTACAGGACTTGGGAGGCAAGGCCCTATTGGAACATGTACTGGATTGTGCGAAGCGAATAGGTGCGGATGCCACTCACGTGGTCTATGGTCATGGTGGCGACGATGTTCCGGATAGTTTTCCATCAACCGGAGTGAATTGGATATGCCAGTCCGAGCAGCTCGGTACTGGCCACGCCGTGATGCAGGTGTTGCCGCACACGGCACCCGACGCAATCGTCGTGGTGATGTATGGCGATGTACCACTGATTTCCGCCCGGACTCTACAAGCGCTCGCGGAGGCGGCGGCAGATTCACTGGCTATACTCACTGTAGAGCTCGATGATCCGCAAGGGTATGGCCGCATCATACGGGACAGTGACGGCCAGATCATGCGCATAGTGGAGCAGCGCGATGCCACTGCGACTGAGTTGGCAATCCGTGAGGTGAATACTGGTTTCATAGTCGCACCGGCCGCCCGCCTGCGGGACTGGCTGGCACGAACAAACAACGATAACGCACAAGGGGAATATTATCTAACTGATGTGGTTGGCTTAGCCGTTGCTGACGGCATTAGAATTAGCGATAGGCAACCAGCGGATCGCTGGGAAGTTTTAGGAGTCAACAGTAAGTCGGAGCTCGCGAAGTTGGAGCGAAAATATCAGCAGCAGCAGGCGGAACGACTAATGTCTCAAGGCGTTACGCTGCGTGATCCCAACCGCATTGATATCCGAGGCGAGGTGGTTGCTGGGCGGGATTGCGTTATCGATGTCAATGTTGTGCTGGAAGGCAAAGTCACCCTGGCAGATGGTGTGACCGTCGGGCCGAACAACTTTATTCGAGACTCAAACATCGGTCCGGGCGTGGCCGTGTTGCCAAATTGCGTGATTGAGGAAGCAAACATCGCACAAGGATGCAGAATCGGACCGTTCTCGAGGATTAGGCCAGGCACTGAGCTCGGACCTGGTGTGAATATTGGTAATTTTGTAGAGACCAAGAATTCAAAAATTGCCGCGGGCTCCAAGGTCAACCACTTGAGTTACGTAGGCGACAGTGATGTGGGCCGTGATGTGAATATTGGCGCAGGTGTGATCACTTGCAATTACGATGGTGCTAACAAGCACCGCACCCAAATAGAGGATGGTGTGTTTGTCGGCTCTGACTGCCAACTGGTGGCACCTGTCAAGATTGGAGAGAGCGCAACCATCGGTGCGGGCTCTACCATTGTAAAAGATGTTCCTGCAGGAGGACTGACCTTTAGCCGGGCGAAACAACGCACGGTCTCTGGCTGGCAACGACCGAAGAAAGGCAAATAAGGAGTGGAGTGCTGATGTGCGGAATAGTGGGGGCAGTGGCGGGCCAAGATGTGGTGCCCATTCTGTTAGAGGGGCTACGTCGAATGGAATATCGTGGCTATGATTCTTCGGGTCTTGCAGTCATCCATCGGTCCGAAGGAATACAACGTGCCCGGGCCGTTGGTAAGGTGAAGAAGCTTGAAGATGCACTAGCCCAAAAGCCTCTGGCCGGCGGAACTGGAATCGCACACACTCGCTGGGCTACTCATGGCAAGCCAACGGAGCAGAATGCGCACCCTCACATCTCTTACGAGTCTGTTGCGTTGGTGCACAACGGCATCATCGAAAACCACGAAGCTATCCGTGCCAAGCAAATAGCCGCCGGGTACGAGTTCAACTCGGACACTGACACCGAGGTTGTCGTTCATCAGGTCCACAGCCATGTAAAGAAGGGGCTGAACTTGTTCGAAGCGGTACAGGCCACCGTCGGAGAACTCGAGGGGGCGTACGCCCTAGGCGTAATTTGGGTGGATGACCCTAGCCGGGTTGTGGCGGCCAGACGAGGACCGCCACTAGTGATCGGACTGGGCGACGGCCAGGCCTTTGTAGCTTCTGACATGGCCGCACTGATTGCAGTGACCAGACGGTTTATCGTGCTCGAAGATGGTGATGTGGCCGAAGTGACCCCGACTGGGGTGACCGTTGTGGACGGATCCGGCCGACAAGTTGAGCGTCCAATTCACACCAGCAAACTCAGTACCGATGCAGCAAATTTGGGCAACTTCCGCCACTTCATGCAAAAGGAGATCTTCGAGCAGGCCCAGGCGGTGGCCGATACGTTGGAAGGCAGAATTACAGGGCACTCAGTGCTGGAGGAGGCTTTCGGGCCTGGCGCAACAGAGGTCTTCGATCGGACGCAGTCGGTACAGATCATTGCCTGTGGTACCAGTTATCACGCTGGTCTAGTGGCAAAGCAATGGTTTGAGTCTTATGGCGTGCCCTGTAATGTGGAAGTCGCCAGTGAGTTTCGCTACCGCCAACACGTGGTGCCCGACGATTGTTTGGTGGTCACTATATCCCAGTCCGGTGAGACCGCGGATACCTTGGCGGCGTTAGCGCAAGCCACGCGGCTTGGCTTTAGCCATTCGCTTGTAATCTGCAACGTGCCAGAAAGTTCCCTGGTTAGAGAATCCGATTTGGTACTGATGACTCATGCGGGGCCCGAGATTGGGGTCGCATCCACCAAGGCATTTACTACCCAACTGACGGCGCTGATGTTGCTAGGAATTGTTCTGGGTCGCCGGCGTAAGTTGAGCAAAGAAACGGAAGCAAATTTGGTCTCTGAGCTGCGCACGCTGCCGGCAAAGATCGAGCAAGCACTTAACCTAGACGAGCGGATACAAGAGATCGCTGCAATGTTTGGTGACAAGCACCATGCTCTGTTTTTAGGTCGGGGTGCGCACTATCCCATTGCGCTTGAAGGTGCACTTAAGCTCAAAGAGATCTCTTATATCCATGCCGAAGCCTACCCCGCAGGGGAGTTGAAACACGGACCGCTAGCCTTAGTGGATGCCTCCATGCCAGTGGTCGCGGTAGCACCGAACAACCAACTTTTAGAAAAGCTTAAATCAAATATCCAAGAGGTCCGTGCCCGCGGCGGACGCCTTACCGTATTTGCTGATCCGGCAGCAGGGATCGAAGGCGACGACGGTATGCAGGTGGTGGACGTCGCGCCAGTGGATGATTCCATCGCCCCAATCATTTACACCATTCCCCTACAACTGCTCGCTTACCATGTTGCGGTCATAAAGGGTACCGACGTGGACAAGCCCCGGAATCTCGCGAAGTCTGTGACGGTGGAGTAGCAATGTTGTACATGTAGCGTAGGTAACCATATTAAAGCGGGGGTATTCTTTTAGATGAAAGTCAATGATTTGTTATCAAAATGGGAGACCACTCCCAGCAAACAACTTACAGCGCGTAGTTATTCGGTTCGTTTGCCAGTTTCGGACGCAGCACAGATTGCGGCGCTCGCCGATATGTATCCGGCCTATACCAAGACCCAGATCATTACCGATCTGCTCTCCGCCGCCCTTGACGAGCTTGAAGCAACGTTGCCTTACGTGCAAGGCGCTGAGGTGATTTCGGCGGATGATCAAGGCGATCCAATTTACCAAGATACAGGCCCAGCGCTTCGATTCCGTGAATTGACCCGGACTTACGCCCGACAGCTCGAAGAGGAAGCCGAGCAGACACGAAAGCAGAAGCGCTCGGCGTAGCGCGGCACCGCTTGAACCCTGGACTTCTTCTGACGCCCAGTGCGTCAGTTGATATGATCTCGACATGGATGTCTCTCACATCTTTTCTGAGCTAAACGACGCCCAGCGCGAGGCGGTGTCGGCACCTCCCGGACCGATGCTGGTGCTCGCCGGCGCCGGCAGCGGCAAGACCCGGGTGTTGACTTATCGCGTTGCCTGGTTGGTACAGGGTTTGCGTATCTCGCCGTTGTCGGTGATGGCGGTAACTTTCACCAACAAGGCAAGCCGAGAGATGCGTGGCCGTATCGAAGAGATTCTTGGTTTTCCAGTGAACGGGATGTGGATGGGCACCTTCCATGGTCTGTCCCACCGGCTGCTGCGGGCCCATTGGCAGGAGGCAGGGCTGAAGCAGTCGTTCGAGATCATTGATAGCGACGATCAACTTAGATTGATTCGGCGTGCCCTGAAGGAGTTGAACCTCGACGAAGGCTATTGGCAGCCCAAGCAAGTTCAGTGGTTCATCAACTCCCATAAAGAAGAGGGTCGTCGTTCCAAAGACCTTCCCGAGGGATACGATCTGCAACAACAGCAGCTGCGTCGCGTATATCAAAGTTATGAGGAACTTTGTCAGCGGTTCGCATTGGTAGATTTTGCAGAGTTACTGTTGCGCGCATTCGAGCTAATACAAAACAACGAACCACTGCGCGCCAAATACTGCGTGCGATTTCAGCATATCTTGGTCGACGA
>JAOTYS010000648.1 GCA_029861795.1 Gammaproteobacteria bacterium
GTGGGCCGAATCGGTGCAGTGGAGGACATAGGCTACGCCGCGTTATACCTGGCCTCCAAGGAGGCGGGGTTTATGACCGGACAATCGCTGATCGTCGACGGTGGACAGATTCTGCCCGAATCCCTGGAGGCGCTCGAAGTCTGATAAGGCAAAAATGAGTTGAGGCTGCAATGCAGTGAAGTGCCACTCGCTGCACGCCGCCTGTCGCCTTATTCAGGGCCGATGACAACGTGAGCGGGAGGAATTAATGGAGCCTTTTGAAAGCCTTACGCCAGAGGCGCAAGTAGAACGGATTCAGTTGCTGGCTGAAAACGCGCTGCAACCGTTCGGTCTGTCAACAGACTCCACGGTCGTCATGATTAACCATTCCGAGAACACGACCTACCGCATCGATGACGTGGACTCAGGAAAAAGTTATGCCCTACGCGTACATCGGCCAGACTATCACACCAAACAGGCCATAGAGTCCGAACTGGCCTGGATGGGTGCGTTGCGAGTTGAGGCCGATGTGCCCACGCCACCTCCAGTGCCCGGACGTGACGGACAACTGATCCAAACAATCGCTGCTCGCGGTATTCCACAACCGCGTCACTGTGTGTTGTTCGATTGGATGGAAGGAACGGAGCCAGACGAAGAAAACCTGCACGAACCTTTTGTTTGGCTCGGTGAGGTCACCGCCAAGCTGCACAAGCATGCTAAAGACTGGCGAAGGCCCAATGGGTTCCAGCGTCAGACTTGGGATGCCGATTTCATGTTTGGTGAAGACCCGATATGGGGACCTTGGCAGGAAGCACCGGGACTCACGCAGGAAAACATCCGGCTGCTGCAACAATTGGAGACCACACTACGGCGTCGGCTTGAAGCGTTTGGTCAATCACCCGAACGTTTCGGGCTAGTTCACGCTGACCTCCGACTGGCAAACTTACTAATACACCATGGCGAAACCCGCGTTATCGACTTCGACGACTGTGGCTTCAGCTGGTACCTGTACGATCTCGGCACCGCACTGAGCTTTATCGAGGAACGCGAGGACGTGTCCGAGTTAATTGATCGCTGGCTTGAGGGCTATCGCAAGGTGCTGCCGGTGTCCGCTGAGGACGAAGCCGAGACCAAGACATTCATGATGGTACGGCGTCTACTGCTGACCGCATGGATCGCCTCACACGCTGAGACCGATCTCGCAAAGGACATGGGGGTGGACTACACCCAAGGCACGTGTCGTCTGGCGGAGCGTTATCTAACGCAGTCCGGATAGTGTTTGCTAACCTTGCTGCGCGTGACCAGGGGACATCGCATTGGCGTAGCGCGTCGGCGACATTCCAGTCCAGCGGCGAAATGCACGACTGAATGCGCTCAGCTCAGAGTAACCCAGAATAAGGGCAACTTCAGTCAACGGTGTCTGTCCGTTGGCGACATAGCGCTTGGCTAACGTGCAGCGTATTTTTTCTACCAGCTCTTGATAGCTGACATTGTGTCCGTTGAGTCGACGTTGCAGCATTGAAGGTGACAGCCGTAGCTTCCGCGCGATGATTTCCATCTTAGGGTAGCCGGTGGCGAAGCTCACCTGAATCAGATAACGGACAGATCCAAGAAAGTCGTCCCTGGCAGTGACCGGAACATTGACCCGAGCGAGCAGTCCTTCGAGCACCGCAAGAAGCCTGGCATCGGGGTGGGGCATAGAGCCGCTCAGATCGGCACGTTTGAATACGATGGCGTTGGTAGGTTGGTTAAACAATACCGGTGCGTCAAACGCACTTTCGTGCTCGCGCCAGTCGCAGGGCTTGGCGTGCTCAAAATGGACCTGGGTCGAAGCCCATCGCCGACCGTAACAATGGCGGAAAATATTGTAGAACATCCCTAGTGACAGCTCTGCATCTTGGCGCTTGGCGGGAATGTCCTCGTCTGTGATCTTGTATTCAAGCTTGAGGTAACCGTCATCCTCAGCGAGTCGCATGATCGTGCCTTGTTGATGAATCGGAAAGTAACGGATCAAATTGGTTAACGCTGCGCCGACGGTAGACGCATTAAGGGACACGTAACCGAGTATGCCTAGCTGGCCAGGATGGTATTGTTGCCCGAACCACAAACCGAAGTTGTCGTCACCGGTCTGCCTTGAGGCCTGTTCGAACAAATTGCAGTAATCCAATAGCCGCAGATCGGTGGTCGGGTCCTCTATTAGCTTTTGATCGATGCCCGCGCGACCAAATATGCGGTCAATATCACCGCCTCGGTCATCAATTAGCTGACTGATGCCGGTGGCGGCACAGGCCAAAACACCCGGGTCGAGAGTACTGGGTTGTTCGATGTGGGGGAGTGCGTTTGCCATGGTCTTGGGCATCCCTCGTGAGCGACCTGACGGCCGTCCAACTGCCTGAACCAGAGTAGTCAGGCACACAGACTAAGTCAACCGCTGGCCATAGGCCGTGTACGCCTGAAGGCGTACCTACAAGGTGCAAATGTCAGGCGCAGCAGGGCTTAGTTGTAGGTTCACCTTGTAGCAGGACGGATTGTAGGTTCGCCTTTAGGCGAACTCCGTAGCCCGATGTACGCCTGAAGACGTACCTACAAGGTGCAAATGTCAGGCGTAGTAGCGCTTAGTTGTAGGTTCGCCTTATAGAAGGAGGG
>JAOTYS010000150.1 GCA_029861795.1 Gammaproteobacteria bacterium
AAAGGCGTGATCGCTCGTTGTCTGCACAACGAGAGTCCACGGAAACACGCGCAATTTGTCGATATCACTCCTGCTGCCATACCTGCTGAAAATATTGCACTACAGCTGTTTGGTAGTGAGGAAGGGGGTGTGATACGCGCCGGGTGTTTTGAGACCGCCGCGGGCGGTACGTTGTTTCTGGACGAGATCGGGGATATGGATCTGACGACCCAGGCAAAATTAATCAGCGCGTTGGAGGAAGGTGAGTTCGTACGTTTAGGCGGCCGGCAGCCCATAGAGATCGATGTCAGGATCATTGCCGCAAGTAATCAGAATCTGCCGCAAGCTGTTTCTGAAGGTAGATTTCGCGAGGATTTATTTTACCGGTTGAATGTGGTGCCGGTGCGCGCGCCAGCGCTGTGTGAACATCGCGAAGACATTCCGGATTTGGTCAACTTTTATCTCAATTGGATGGTGGAGAAGGAGGGTTTAACATATCGGCGATTCTCCACAGCCGCGCTGAACGCGCTGCGCAACTACGATTGGCCGGGAAACGTCCGCGAACTAAAGAACTTGGTTCAACGGCTGCTGATTTTGAATCGAGGCGATGAAGTGAGCAAAGACGAAGTGGAGGCGCAGTTGACGGGTTTGGCGGGTCCGGCAGCGACCGTTGCGGGACAGATCAACCTTGATGTTTCTTTGCGCGAGGCCCGGGATCAGTTTGAAAAACAATATCTAGAACATCATCTGCGTAAAGTAGGTGGCAACGTAAGTGAGCTCGCTCAAGCTGTGGGGCTCGAGCGCACCCATTTGTATCGCAAGCTCAAGGGGCTCGGTATCGACCCTAGGTCGCAGAAAGTCGGATAACGCGCCGCGCTATACGGATGAAAATCATTATCCTCGGGGCCGGGCAGGTCGGCACATCGATGGCAGAGATTCTGTCCGGGGAGGAAAACGACATCACCCTAGTTGACATCAACGCGGATCATCTGCGCACGTTGCAAGACCGCCTCGACATCCGGACAGTGCAAGGATCCGCGTCACATCCTGGCGTATTGGTCCTGGCGGGTGCTGATGATGCAGACATGATCCTCGCCGTTACTGATAGCGATGAGGTCAATATGGTAGCGTGCCAGATCGCTTCCACCATGTTCCATACACCGACGAAGTTCGCTCGAATCCGTAGCGCGGAGTTTCTGTCTCATCCCGAGATATTTAGTAAAGAATCGATTCCGATTGATGCCATCATTAGCCCGGAGCAGATTATTACAGATCAGATATTGCGGTTGATCGAGCACCCTGGTGCTTTGCAAGTGTTAGATTTTGCAGGCGGCAAAGTGCAATTGGTCGCCATTCAGGCCTATTACGGAGGTCCCCTAGTCGGGCACGAACTGAGTGATCTCAAGAAACACATGCCCAACGTCGACACACGAGTGGCGGCAATTTATCGCCGAGACCGCGCAATCCTTCCTGAAGGGGACACAGTCATTGAGCCCGATGACGAGGTTTTTTTCATCGCTGCACGCAAGAACATTCGTGCTGTCATGAGAGAGCTCCGTAAGTTAGACAACCCAGTAAGACGGATAATGATTGCTGGTGCGGGTAACATTGGATATCGTTTGGCATCAGCACTAGAAAGGAAAAGCTATAACGATATCTCGCAAAAGATTAGTTACCAGTTGACCTCGCCTTTGGAAAGACAGAGTTATCACGTCAAACTGATTGAGCGCGATCCCGAGCGTGCAAGATTCGTCAGCGAGCAGTTAGATGAAACCATTGTGTTAAGTGGGGATGCCACTGATGAAGAACTGATGTTGCAAGAAAACATCGAGAGCGTGGACGTGTTTTGCGCGCTGACAAATGATGACGAGGCAAATATTCTGGCGGCGATGTTGGCGAAGCGATTGGGGGCGCACCGCGTAATGGCTTTGATAAATAGGTCTGCGTATGTGGATTTGATTGAAAGCAGCGTGTTGGATATAGCAATATCACCAAAGATTGCAACTGTTGGTAGTTTGCTTACGCACATCCGACGCGGCGATGTAGTCGCTGTGCATTCGCTGCGACGTGGTGCTGCTGAGGCAATTGAGGCCGTCGCCCACGGTGATGCTTCTTCCTCCAAAGTTGTCGGTCGCACCGTTTCTGAGATCAAGCTTCCCCCAGGCACTACCATTGGTGCGATCCAACGCAACGATGAAGTACTGATGGCCCACCACGACACAGAAATTCAATCAGAAGATCATGTGATCTTGTTCGTTGTGGACAAGCGCCACATTCCCGAAGTAGAACGTCTTTTTCAGGTTGGTGTCACCTTTCTTTAAGTGTGCCTTCGCGTGCACCAAGCTGTGACAGCCTGCCACCGGCTGTCGCGTTCTGAACTGATCCTGCTGCCCATATGTGTTTCGCCATAGTTACGCTTTTTGAACCATTTGCCTATGCAGCCGCGCGTCGTACTTAAGATTCTCGGTGTGCTGCTGGTGTTGTTTAGCACGACACTGTTGCCCCCCGTAGCGGTGTCGATTGGTTATCAGGATGGGATCTATAGAATCTTTCTGCTGGCTTACATCTCAACGCTTTTGACTGGAATCATTTGCTGGTGGCCGGTAAGGCACATGCAGCGCGAGTTGCGGTTTCGCGATGGATTTGTGATTGTGGTTCTGTTTTGGACTGTGCTCGCATCATTCGGCACGCTCCCGTTTTTGCTTTCCGATGCCCCCCGCATGTCGGTCACTGATGCGTTTTTCGAATCCATGTCAGGGCTAACTACAACAGGCGCCACGGTGATGACGGGAATCGACGAGCTTCCCGTGTCGATTCGCTATTATCGCCAACAGCTGCAGTGGTTGGGTGGTATGGGGATAATCGTGCTGGCCGTGGCGATCATGCCGATGTTGGGCATTGGTGGTATGCAGTTGTACCGGGCGGAAACACCCGGTCCGATGAAAGATACCAAGCTGACTCCACGGATTACCGAAACCGCCAAGGCCCTTTGGTACATCTATCTCGGATTGACGCTACTGTGTGCATTGGCTTATTGGCTGTCAGGCATGAATGCATTTGACGCCATTGGTCACAGTTTTTCCACCGTGGCGATCGGTGGGTTCTCCACCCACGACCGAAGCCTTGGATATTTCGACAGCAATGCTGTGGATTTGGTTGCGATGGTTTTCATGCTTATCTCCGGAGTTAACTTCGCGTTGCACTTTACTGCTTGGCGATCACGTAGCATCTCGTGTTACTTTCGAGACTCTGAAGTTCTGGTTTATTTTAGTATCCTTTTCGCAGTTGTGGCGATTACCATACCCGTGCTTAATGCCCATGACATTTTTAGCGATACAAGCGAATCATTGTTGCAGGGAGCCTTTCAAGTGATCTCCATCGGCACCACAACTGGTTTCACCACAGGCGGATACAGTTGGTGGCCCTCTTTCTTACCTATCATGTTATTGCTCGTGAGCTTTATCGGAGGGTGCGCCGGTTCCACCGCCGGAGGTATGAAAGTGATCAGGTTCACCCTGTTGTTTAAACAGGGGCAACGAGAGATAACCCGCTTAGTCCATCCCAACGCCCTTATTCCAATCAAGGTCGGCGGCAAACCGGTTTCCGATAGAATCATTAGTGCTGTGTGGGGATTCTTCTCTTTATACGTCCTGAGTTATATTGTTTTGTCTTTGATTATGACATCCACTGGCGTGGATATCGTAACTGCATTCTCTGCGGTAGCCGCGTGTCTCAACAATCTCGGCCCCGGTCTGGGTGAGGTGGCATCGAATTACCAAAACATTAGTGACGGAGGTAAGTGGTTGTTGAGTTTCGCAATGCTGCTTGGGCGGCTCGAGCTGTTTACTTTGCTGGTATTGCTAAGCGCAACATTCTGGCGTGGCTAACTCTGGGTCCTGACCGTAGATTCGGCTCGTGGAGTTGCTTGAAAGACTACAACAAATGTTGGCCCAGGGACGCGACGATGCCTTGCTTAGATTTGGCATCGGTAGTGAATACTTTAAGCGTCGGGAATACATTCAGGCAATCGATCATTTCAGCAAAGCCATCGAACATGATCCTGAGTACTCCGCTGCTTGGAAGTTTCTGTGTAAAGCGCTGCAGGGCGTCGGTGATAAGAACGCCGCGATCGAGGCATGTGAAAAGGGTATAGCGATTGCAAAAAATGGAGGTGATGCACAGGCGGTGAAGGAGATGCAGGTGCTGCTGAAAAGAGCGAAGTCCAAGTAGATTGATCTTAATAGAAACTTGGTTCGCCCTCCGGTCGAGTCTTGAAGCGTTGGTGTACCCAGAAATACTGTTCAGGCATGGTTCTGATCATTTTCTCGATTTCCATGTTCATTCGTGTGGCATCCTCATGTTCGTCTCCAGAGGGGAATTGATCGAACGGTGCGCTCAGGATGATCTCATAGCCTTGACCCCTAGAAAGTTGTTTGGCAGCACATAAGATCACCACTGCGCTGCCGAGTTCAGCGAAGCGGCTTGTGGCGCTGATGGTAGAGGTCTGAATGTTGAAAAACGGTGCGAATACCTTATGACGTTTTCCCAGATCCTGATCGGGTAGGTAGTACAGAGGTGTACCGCTGAGCAGGTTCTTAATCGCGGATCTCATACCGTAGCGATAATCAACAAGTTCGATGGTATGACGCGGCCGCCTACTGTGGACGATGAGATCTAACATTGGGTTGCCGGATTCCTTGGCATCGCAAATCAGTCGGTAGCCGGCATGAACCAAAGGATTACGTGGGGGCCTGTACATCGCCACCAGGGGACCACGCTGCGCCAGGGCCAGCGCCCCCACGGTCATGGTGGAGAAGTGTGGGGCCAATATTAAAACGTTGCGGCCTTCCCTCTGCGACTGTTCCAGATGTTCTAGCCCAGCGAATCGTACCAGCCGATTGAATCGTTTTTCGCTCGCCCAGGCAGTGACCCCCACGTCGAACACGGCCTGACCCAGTACTCTAAAATGTCGACGCACAAGTCGTTTGCGTTGGTGTGGAGAGAGTTCCGGGAAGCAGCGATCGATATTGCGCGTTGCAACGTGACGGCGTTCTGTATGTAGCCAATACAGGCATTGTCCCAACAAGGTACCGACGAGCCACAGAACGGGTAACGGCAATAGGCTTAAACCTCTGAATGCAATGGCCCACATCCAGGTAAACCAAAAACGGGGCTCGGTGAATCTGGTCATGCCCCGTCAGTCATATGGAGAAGGCTCGCCATTTGGTCGGGTTTTAAACCACTTCAGTGTCCATAGATACTGTTCTGGTGCTTCTCGGATTCCGGCTTCAAGGGCTCGATTCATGGTAGCGGCATCGGTGATACGATCACCACTGGGAAAGTCTGGCAACGGTGCCCTGAGGGCCACCTCATACTGACCGCTATTCTCGAGCAGACGGGTGAAGCATGGTATGACTACAGCATTGGTCATCGACGCGAGCCGACCGAGTGCGGTTATTGTGGCGGTCGGAATACCAAAGAACGGAACGAGCACCGAATGCTTGTCACCAAAATCTTGGTCGGGGATATAGTAACAAGCGATTTGCGACCGAATACCGCGGACTAAGGGGCGTATGCCGTGTTCACGTAGTACGACAGTTGCCCCAAAACGCGACCGGCCCTGATGCACATACCGGTTCAGAACTGGATTGCGTAGCGAGTTCATCATTGATATCGCCGGGCTGTAGCGGGAAATCGTAACGCCACCCATGTCCATCCCCACGCTGTGCGGAGTAATGAGTATTATGTTTTTCCCTTGCTTTATCAGATCTAAAAAAGCCTCTAGACCCACCACTCGAACGTACTTGTCAAGTTTCTCCACCGACCCCCACTGGATGAGACCCATATCGGCCACGCTTTGACCGTAGCGGCGAAAGTGAGAGATAAGCATTTGCATTCTCTCCGACTCGGAACACTCCGGGAAGCAAAGATCAAGATTAATCTTAGCGATGCGGCGGCGTTTCTCATTGGTCCAGTAGAACAGCTGACCTATTGCAGCACCAAACGTGAGTGTTAGTCTTCGTGGAAGGTTCGCGAATAAGCGCAATATTCCAAGCAACAGCCAAGCGCCCCAGAAGCGCGGTTGTAGTAATAGCAAACTCATTCCGGGTTGATGATCTCGGCTGGCAGTAGCGCTTTGAGCTGTGGTCATCCCAAGGAGTGTCAGCACTTGCCGGATCTACATTGCTGATGGATGGGCGTAACTATGTGCTCGCCCCGAAGCCCGAGCGCGATGGACTTTCAACACTGAAGCAGCGGAAGCAACTTATGACACGTATGTGCAGCCGCTTCCAGATCCTCCCAATAGTCGATATCCCTGAGCATCGGTAGATGAGTGTCGAATTCGATCCCGAGGGCGTCGGCCTTTGCGAGGGTAGTCGATCCGACCTTATCGCTGCCCCAAGGGATGTTTTGAAACAGTGCCGGGACGGGCACGGTCAGTCCGATAAAGTAATAGCCGCCATCATCACATAAACCGATGACATTCTTTCCACGGGTTAGAGAGAAGTATGCTTGTTCCAGCACCTCCCCAGGGCAATGTGGTACGTCGCAGCCCATCACCGCTGCGGCACCCCTCCGGCTAATCCCATCGTCTAGGGTGGCTGTGATCTTCGCTCCTAGATCACCCTTCACTTGAGTGAACAGGGCAACGGCATAATCACCGTGTAACCACCTGAAAAACGGGTGGCCCGCATCTGGCCACACCTGAAGCTGTACCTCACCCGGCCAACTCTGTGTAGTCAACTCAACACTGCAGATAACCAATTCTCGAGCGATTTGGGCCGCTTTCGCTGCAGAACAACCTTTTTGTAGGCGAGTTTTAACCTGGCCCGGCTGTGGTGCCTTAGCGAAAAGGTTGAGTATCGGAGAGCTCAATGTCCTACGCCTTGGAAGTGTAATACCATTTAGACAGTCGACTGGGTGCCACACCAAACCAGAACATTAACCTCAGCATCCACATCTCACCAACCGTCCGTAACACACCTCGAGATTGCCAACGCCGCGCTGAGATGAGTACTGGATTGTGAATGATAGCAGGCCTTCCCAATCTCTTAAGTCTTTTCGAAAGTATGATGTCTTCCATCAGTGGCACGTCGGAGAAACCTCCAACTTCATTGAATACTCGTCGTGAGACGAAGATTGCTTGGTCACCGGTTGCGATACCTGTAAGGGCAGAACGAATGTTCATTGCGCGTGCAATGATACGCAGCACGATTCGCGAGTCGTCAAGCTGAACGTCGAAGCGCCCCCAATGGAAACCACAGTGGATCGCGTCTCGAATCAGGCCCACGGCCTCCCTAGGTAGTTGTGTGTCCACATGAAGAAATAGCAAGATAGGGCTGCTGGCGATAGCCGCCCCGGCGTTCATCTGCAGGCCACGACTAGGTGGGGATTGTATAGCGCGGACTTGCGTCCGTTTGAGTGACGAGGACATCATTGCTGTTTCCGAAAACCGGCTCGCGATCCGAGATGAACCGTCGGAACTTTCTCCATCAACAATGATTATTTCCTCAAACTCGTGCATTGTCTGCAATGCTGATAACGCGCTACGTAGTAGTCGCTGTTCATTAAGTACTGGCACAATTGCAGCGATGGGTGACATAAAGCCTTTACCAGAACCTGACTGCGCGACTCAGTTGGACCGTCGTGCTGATCTTTTGTGTTGTGCCAGTACCTGTCTGAAGCACCGATTGCCTTAAACTCAGCTGGGGCATGGGCGTGGACAATTGAGGATCAAGATGAAAGAATCTCCCGTCAATACACAGGTAGTATTAAGACCGCTTTACTTCGATCCAGGCATCCCATCTAGGTTTTGGGTGGAATATGGATCTCCACTGAGCCACACGCCCCGCGAAACGTAACGGTCGAACCAAGGTGCACAGTACCAGTAGATCCCTGCTTCTGGCAGCGATAATCTCCACGGTTTTCTTTGCCTATTACGATCAAACTTCCAATCGGTTGCCAGTGGGTGCGGGACCGGACAACGTTGCGCATAATGACGTAACCAGATTTATAGCAACTTACGGTCGTCTGCCAACCATACCCAGAGATCAAGATGCCCTGCATTTTACTGCATATGGAGGTACACGGGCGTTACGTCCGCCACTAACCTATATCGTCTCGGCAGCACTGTCTAAGATTTATCCCTTCACAACTTTGGCCCCCGAGATAGCCTACCGAAAAGGGTCGGCGCTGTTGGCGAGCCTTACGCTCGGGATAGTGTTTTGTATGTTGCTCGTCTATTTCGAGAGCTACACGCTTGCCTTACTCGGTGCGGTCTTGCTCGGTCTCCTGCCGCAATATGTGTTCATCGCCTCTTACAATAACGATGACAGCGGCGCTATCTTCTCGGCGTCATTGATGTTGCTGTCGCTGGTGTTGTTACTGCGCCGTGGCGTGACCTTGAGGAACTTTATCCTATTTGGGGTCGCTACCGGTCTGGTGATTCTTTCCAAGATCACTGCATGGTTGCTGGTGCCAATAGTTGCGCTTTTCCTGCTGTTGTTTATTCGTGGATCGACCAAGAAACTGCTCGGCTTGGGTATCGCCGCCCTTACTGTCGCAGTGCTGTCGGGTGGGTGGTGGATTATCTTTAATGTCTATCACTATGGCAGTGACGACCCTTTTCAACAGAAGATCACCAAGGAAGTGGCAAAGCGGCATACGAAATTCCCTGCTGATCGCGTATTTGGTTACAAAGCCGAAGGCATCGGGTACCGTGACCTGGTACTCGAGAACTATGATGGTTTCATCGAGAAAACCTATAAATCGACCATCGGCAATCTGGATTGGCTGCGATTGCGATTTGGAGACCTACAGTACCAGTTTTATCTTGCGATTTTCGTCCTTAGTGTTGTCTATTTAGCGCTTCGGCTCATTCGGTTTGTATACATTAGCATATTCCAGGGGTTCGTCTGGGATATGGAAAGCAAGAAAGTAATTTTTGAAGTTCTGCTTTTCTTATCGCTCCCGTTTCAGTTCTTTATGTTTGTGTGGGCCAATATAAATAACGACATCCAGGTTCAAGGGAAGTATCTATTGCCCGTGGCACCAGCAATGTTGTTGTTGGCGTTGGCAGGGTTGAAGTCATTTGGAGGGGTAGTGGCGGCGCTGATGGTACGATTTGGTGTGTCAGATATCTCTATAGCTCCTGGATTCGCTAAAGGTGCGGGAGTCTTCGTAATTTTATTGTTTGCCGTTTGTCTTCATGTTTATTCGTGGCTCCATTATGTCATTCCGTTTTACGATCGCCCGGAGTATAAGCTCAGGATACGTCCTTTTAAGGTTGTAAAGTTGACTCCGTCCAGTGTGTTGGAAATTAACGATGTGTCAGGCTTCGACGTTGCCGATGGTGTATTGACGTTACGTACCGTTGAGGGTGATCCGTGGGTGATTTTCAACAAAGGGTTTTGTAAGTATCTAAACGATGACACACTTGTGCGCATTAAGATGGAATCGGACACGGATGCCGTAGTCAAGATCTATTGGGACGAAGGGCGTGGCTTCACTGAGGACAACCAAGCGACGGCGGGTTACCGGAAGGGTCATTCAGAAGTTTATTTCTCGGTGCATGCGAGCGGCTGCAAGATGTTGCGACTAGATCCCAGAAGGAGCAGCGGCACCACCAGGATCTTCGAAATCGCCTTTGCCCGCTTTGCCGTTGAGCGTGTTGATGACTGGCGCAAACGCTGACTAGGTGCTGGGCCGTCGGCCTTTTTTGGCGGCGATGCGCATCCGTAACGCATTGAGTTTGATGAATCCCTCGGCGTCCGTTTGATTGTACGCACCTGCGTCATCTTCGAA
>JAOTYS010000649.1 GCA_029861795.1 Gammaproteobacteria bacterium
AACTCGCAACGGAGGCACATAATGGGGTCATTGAATTGCGGTCGCCACGATCAGACTCAGCGGATGGAGTGGAGGTCGGGTTGACGTTTAGAATTTGTACATAGAGAACCACGAAGTGATAAGTGATTTCTCCAATTCGATGTGTAAATCGTTGGGCATTCAAACCTCCTGTCGTGCTCATCCCGCGCCCGGTCGTTGTCCTGTCGCTTGTCCTTGAGCATGCTCTCGGAATGTGGTAGAAGCATGAGATGTGATCCTCGCGAAGAGCATGAGGTAATGTGGGAGAATTGAGAAGAATGAGAAGCAGGACGATATCGATCTTTGTCTCCATGGGGCTGTTGTATGGAGGCATGCAAGTCCAGGGTCAAGACCCCGCCAAGATGGGACGGTTGCACCGCTTGCAGGCTGGCGAATCGCTAAACGATGTAGCGGAGCGACTCTTGGGTGGGAGCGAATTCACCCCGGAACTGTTGGAATTAAACAATATTCGCAACCCGATGCAGGTACGAGAGGGGACATGGATCGCCTTGCCCGGCCCGATTCGCGACGAAGCGATTCAGTCTTTCAAATGGGCTGAAGCGGCCCTGAAAATTGCGAGAGACGCACAAGCTGAAGTGTATGCAAAACAAACCTTTTTGCTGGCAAGCGAAAAAATTGAACAAGCAGGGAGTTTCCGTTTTCACGCAAACTATGAGAAATCAGTGGCCCATTCGAAATTGGGGGCCATATTGGCGAATCAAGCAAGGCAGGAGGCCGATGCGAACGCCAGGGTTTCAAGGGATGCCAGGATCTCGCTGGTTCATGGCCAAGTCGAGATTTCTGAAGATGGGGGGAGCACGTGGCAGATAGCCTCTGCCGGCGCCCCTCTGCCCATTGCTGCAATCTTAAAGACCGTCGCCGATTCGCGTGCGGAAGTGCGCCTCCAAGATGGGAGTATCATACAAGTTAGGGAAAGCAGCGAATTTCAAGTCGACCAATTCATCGAAGACCGGAGAAACGGAAAGGTCGACGCTCGTTTGAACATTCGTATTGGCTCCATGCTGGGAAAAATTAAACCCAAAACCAGCGGATCAAAAATGAGTATCACCTCGGGCATGGCAGCGATCGCCATTCGTGGGACGGTGCTGCGCGTGCGTACAGACCAGAATAAAACAACGTACTCAGAAGTTCTTGAGGGCGGTGTGGAGGTCATTGCCGGGCGAAAGCGACCGGTTTCAGTCATGGAGCACTTCGGTGTAATCGCAAAGGCCGGTCAATCACCCTCTCGACCTACTCCTTTGTTGGCTGCACCTCAGGTCATGGATTCGCCTGCAAGCCAGGCGACGACTGCGGTGCAGCGTGTCCAACTCGCCTGGCACCCGTTAAGAAGCCGTGAATTGGAAACGTATCAAGTTGAAATTGCTCAAGATGCCGAGTTCTACACCGTGGAGCAGAATCTGTTCACCCGGAACAGTGAAATCCGATCTGAGATTCTTCTCGAGGGAGATTATTTTTGGCGCGTCACGGCGATTGATAAACATGGGTTGGTAGGACTGCCCGGCAAACCGCAACGTCTTTTCATTCGAAAGGACCTTCGCTCAGAAATATGGTTCCGTGGAAAATTGATCGAACATCGTGCCGGATTTGTGGCCGGCCCTGTCAATGAATATCTCGTTCGGCCCGCGACGCTAGATACCAGTATTGTTCGATATGAGTACAGTATCAACGCGGGAGAATTCCAAGAATTAGCGACTCCGGTTCGGATCAAGAAGGATGGCGCCTATGATCTACGCATGCGGGGAATTGGAGCTGAAGGGGATGTCGGAAGCGAGCAGTCTTTATCATTTAGGGTTGACGCCACCCCACCCAGAGTTTCGCTCAATATCAGCGCGCCGTTTCTCGTCGCGGATGGGACGCATGCGGTGGAGGCATCCTTAGATGCCTCGGATGAAACCGGTCTCAACTCTATTCAGGTGAGCGTGGATCGAAAGCCGTTCGTTACGTATCAAGGCCCGTTCGCTCTGAGTGCGTACAAAAACTATACCGTCCGGTTTCGAACGGTTGACTTGCTTGGAAATAGGTCGCCTGAGTTTGAAATAGGGATCTCCGGGGAGTGGGTGCCGCGCTCTGATCTCTCTTCGTATGCCCCCATACCGAAATCATAAAGATCCCTTCCCTGCTTGCGGTGCTTTTGAGGGAAGCGGATCGCATTTGGGTGTTTCGGTCCGAGCATGTACATAGTCTACCAGTTGGCGCACACGATCGACCGGAGTCTGTTTATAAATTCCATGCCCCAAGTTGAAAATGTGGCCCGTCCTCTTGTTGTTCTCATCCAGGACACGAGAAGCTTGAGCCATGACTTCATCCTCCGAAGATAATAAGACGGATGGATCCAGATTTCCTTGTACGGGCTGATCCTCCCCGAGGATTTCTCGGGCCTCCGATAAATTGATACGCCAGTCCAATCCGATTACGTCTGCACCGAGTTCTCTTTGCATGGACAAAAAGCCGGACATGCCCGTTCCAAAGTGTATGGTGGGAACTCCCAGCGAACGAATATGATTGACGAGCTTGCGGGTGTAAGGAAGGACGCGGTGGATGTAGTCCGAGGGGCTAAGCGCACCAGC
>JAOTYS010000650.1 GCA_029861795.1 Gammaproteobacteria bacterium
ACATATTGACGATCTCAAGCCGGGGGTACGCCGGGGTATCCAATACTTTTTTGAGATGCACGACTCCCTCGTCGACGCGATCACGTACACATAAAAATCGACCATAGTCAAGATCGGCTTCGGGGTTATTTGTGCCTTGTCGTGTGGCCACTCGAAAACGCTTTTCCGCCTCATCATAGTTTTCGAGCCGATTCTGTAATAGTGCCATCACGTGATTCGCGCCGGAATTCTGCGGCTCTAACCGCAGCGCCAAATCCAGTTCTCTAGCAGCGGTTTCAAACTGATCTCTACGCAAATAGCTCGCCCCAAGTTGAACATGCAGGTCGACCCTCTCATCCACATCCCACTTTTCGGGCACCGGAGCGTCTGAAACACAAGCACTCATAAATATGAGTGTGAGCGCCAAAGGTAGGATAGTTTTTTGTGAGTCGGTCAACCTGCTAACGCCACTGCGTGAGAAGAGCGTAACGAACGCCGTGTTCGATCACACACCTTACCCGCCAATTGACCGCATGCCGCATCAATATCGTCACCTCGCGGTCGACGAGTGATCGTCATTATACCCTTAGCCAACAATATATCCCGAAAGCGATCGATGGCGCTCGAACTCGAACGACGATATCCGGATTCTGGGAACGGATTGAAAGGAATAAGATTTACCTTTGCCGGAACATCAGCGAGCAGTTGAGCAAGTTCGCGAGCGTGCTGCTCCCTATCATTTACACCATGCAACATAACATATTCAAAAGTTACCTTGCGACGCGGTTCGTGCACAACATAATGCCTGCAGGCTTGTAGTAACTCATCGAGTTTGTACTTTCGATTCAGTGGAACCAACTGATCGCGCAACATGTCGTTCGGAGCGTGTAACGATACAGCGAGACTAACCGCACACTCATCATTTAGTCGGTAAATTCCCGGGACCACACCGGCGGTGCTCAAGGTGACTCGACGACGCGACAATCCGTATCCAAAATCATCTAGCATAATGCGCATCGCGGAAACCACACTATCAAAATTCAACAAGGGCTCCCCCATGCCCATCATTACGACATTGGTCACAATGCGCCCAAACGTGTTGGTATCGTCCAGCGCTTGTCGCGCAAGCCAAAGTTGGCCAATGATCTCAGCGCTGGTCAGATTGCGGTTATATCCCTGTCGCGCCGTGGCACAAAACGAACAGTTGAGGACACACCCTACCTGCGAGGAGATGCACAATGTGCCGCGCCCCACCTCTGGGATAAAAACTGATTCTACGCAATTGCCCGCATCAACTTGGATAAGCCACTTACGTGTTCCGTCCACCCCCACCACGTCCCGGACTATTGTCGGCGCTCTGACACAGGCCACCTCCGACAGCCGACGGCGCAGCGCCCTGCTGAGATTAGTCATCGCCTCGAAGTCAGTAGTGTTGTGCTGATAGATCCATTTCATGACCTGAGACGCACGGAATGGGGCCTCACCGAGTTCCGCGAAGAAGCGCTCCATCGTCTCTCGATCACGTCCTAACAGATTAGTGCGCTCAACGCCGGTCATAAAGGTAAGTCAGCGTGTTCGCGGGCAGATCTCTTTCTCAGTAAAGAAATACTCGATCTCGGCGCGGGCAGTTTCCGGCCCATCGGAGCCATGCACCGCATTTTCTTGGATAGAGGTGGCAAGATCCGCGCGAATAGTCCCCGCGGCAGCATCCTTGGGGTTAGTCGCCCCCATTATTTCACGGTTGCGATCGATCGCATTTTCGCCCTCAAGCACCTGCACGAGTACCGGTCCAGAAATCATGAATTGGACCAATTCCTGGAAAAAGGGTCTCTCCCGGTGGACCGCATAGAACCCTTCAGCTTGATCCTGGGCCATATGTAACATCTTGGCGGCGACAATACGCAGACCGACTTGCTCCAAACGCTGCAATACATCGCCAATGTGATTTGCAGCCACTGCATCAGGCTTGATAATCGAAAAGGTGCGTTCGACAGCCACTTTTTATTACTTTCCGGCAAACAATGAATTATGGATTGACTCTGCGATCTAACAGAGAAATAACGTCGTAGTGTACTGGCTATTACACCGGCCGAGCAATGAGCGTGGCGTCACGGACAGCCGCAAACTGAACCCGCAACCACTGCCCGACCGCTGCCGCATCCGCCGGAACATAGACCGGCAAATAATCTCCCGCCCGTCCCCTGTGGTATCCGCGGGGGGGTTGACCACCTCCTTCGACCAATATTCGGCTGGAATGCCCAATCCTGCTCCGAAGTACAGAATCTCTTACCTGCGCGGCGACTGATCTCAGATGCGCGGCCCGTCGCTTCTTCACCTGACCGGGCACTTGTTTCGGGATGCGCGCCGCCGGTGTATCGGATCTTTGAGAATATCGAAACACATGTGGATAGGCGACCGGTAAGTCACGCACCATGTCCACTGTGTCCTGGTATTGCTCGTCGGTTTCAGTGGGGAAACCCACCATGACATCCGCGCTTAACACCAGGTTGGGGATCCGAGCTCGCAGCGCGGCGACGCGATCGTAAACCAGTTCTCGCGTATATCGGCGCTTCATGCGTTTCAAGATTAGTGTGTTGCCGCTTTGCAAAGATAGGTGTAGATGAGG
>JAOTYS010000652.1 GCA_029861795.1 Gammaproteobacteria bacterium
TGTCAGTATCGGCTCGTCGAGTCGGCCGATAATTTTCGACGGATCGTCAATATCCAATAAGGCCGCCCAGATAGTGTATTTCCGCATCGGTCCCACACCGTGGAATAACGCAACCCACCCCTCCGATGTCTCCACCGGTGAGCCGCAGTTACCGACTTGAACATACTCCAAGGGATGGGCCGGCTCCTGTGTGAGAATTGTTTCATTCCAATTATAGGCATTGTCCGAGAACATGATGTAATTATTCACACCGTCCTGACGTGACAACATCACGAACTGACCACCGATCTTCCTGGGAAATAACGCCATTCCCTTGTTCTGTACCGCCTTACCACTGAGTGTATGTATCTTGAATGTTACGAAATCTGTGGTTTCGAGAAGCTGTGGAAGTATCGTAAATCCGTTGTAGGCGGTAAAAGTTGCATAGTAATTGACTGAGCCGTCGTCATTGACGAAACGGACAAAGCGCGCATCCTCGATACCGCTACTTTCGTTTTCGGTAACTGGGAATATTACCCTCTCCGAGATCTGATGGTCGCTGCGAAAGATAATCTCGTAGTTGGACCGCGCCAGCCACAATGCGGTATCAATTGCATCCGACTTGTCTTTTGATCGAAACTTGGTTGATCGGATATGCTTGATTTGGGTTTGAAGCTCATCGAAGGTGAATTCTTCTCCGAGACCCTCCAAAAGCCGATCCAGGAGGCGAGTTTGTACGCCGATCTCTTCGAGCTTTTGCTGAAAATGAAGGCGGCCATAAACGGGATCGGCGTGAATTTCAGGCGTCTCCACATAATGGCTGACGGGGTCGAAATATAAGTCATGGTTCTCGTCAACAATTCCGCTACGGAATTCAATGGAGGAAATATGCCCCTCACCGGTCGCTCTGAAACTCATGACAAATCGCTGCGATCCTTTGCTGACGCCTTTCTGATCTGGGTGTGGCACGATCGACGGGTTAAAGAGAGCAGCTGACTCGACTGAATACTCAGAGGTGAAATACGCGCCGAGCAGAAGTCGTCGTTCCGGTGATAAAGAGCGGCTTTTGGGCGAATGTGCAGCAACGTGTTCGAAGTTTCTTTCCAAAGCTTCTCTGAAATATCTATGACGCTCTGAGAAATCCCGGAAAATGGTTTTCAGCAAATCCTGCACGTCATCGTCACTTAGCCTTGTGACCAGCTCGATCATGCGCTTGAGTCGCGGCCCATCGCCCGGAAAATATAGCCGGGTAATTACGCGAGAACTCTCGGCGCTCAATACGGCCCGCCGTCGTCTCACAAATCTCCGTGGAGGCTCTATCACACCACTTATGATCCCATCTGTGCTTGCCCATTAACCGAATCTGCCTGACAACGATTGCGGCCATTGACCCGCGCTAGCAAGCGATAAAACTGCGGGTGTTATAGTCTGCAGCACCTTAAGAGCCGGTTTCGAAAGTTATGACCGGGGGACCAGCCATCGGACAGGGAGCATGACGGAGGCGGCGTAGAGGAGGGCTCGGACGGAGTTGATTGCGGCCCGAAATGTCTTTTGCGAGACAATGGTTGCGGTTGATCTAGGCGAAGAAGCGTTCGACGAACCGAAGGTGATTGAGGCGCAATCACGGCCCATTCGGCGTCGGTCAAATCGCTCTGGTAACGCAGCCCCATACGGCTATGCTGCTCTCGGGCGTTCGGCGGCCAAATGGCGACTCAAGGAAGATCTTAGCAACCTGTTTGAATCTCATCGATGCCGGCCACTCACCCCTTACAAAATGGCTTGTAAGACAACTAGAATAACACCAATCGCGCGTTAACAAGCCCATCGAATTTGAGTATGTCTATTCGCCTTGCTATGCTCAGCCCCATCTCGTGGCGGACGCCTCCTCGCCACTACGGCCCGTGGGAGTCCGTGGTCAGCCTTCTCACGGAGCAGTTGGTGAAAATGGGTCTGAAGGTGACGCTGTTTGCCACCGGCGACTCGCAAACCAATGGGCAATTAGTCGCGGTCTGTCCGCGTCCCTATTCAGAGGACCCTTCGGTCAATCCCAAGGTTGCGGAGTGCCTGCATATCTCCGAAGTCTTCGAGCGCTCCGCCGATTTTGACCTCATTCACAATCACTTCGACTTTCTGCCACTGACATACTCCGGCTTGATTGAAACACCGATGTTGACCACCATCCATGGTTTCTCGTCGCCCTCAATCATTCCCGTGTTCAAAAAGTACAATGAGCAAAGCCACTACGTGGCTATCAGCGAGGCAGACAAATCGCCGGAGCTCGATTACCTGGCCACGATTCACCACGGTATCGACATTACGCGATTTCCCTTTTTCAAGCGTGGGGGAAAGTATCTGTTGTTCTTTGGCCGGATCCACCCTGAGAAGGGCGTCTACGAAGCCATTCAAGTGGCGCAGCGGGTGGGAATGAAGCTAATGATCGCGGGCATCATCCAGGATGAAGCTTACTTCGCAAAGCTTGTCGAACCCTACATTGACGGCACAACGGTAGAATACCTCGGTGCGATCGGACCCGGTCGGCGACCGGAAGTACTGGGTCAGGCCTTGGCACTATTGCATTTGATCAGCTTCGACGAGCCGTTTGGTTTGAGCCTAGTGGAATCCATG
>JAOTYS010000651.1 GCA_029861795.1 Gammaproteobacteria bacterium
TCTCGGTCATCGTCACCTTTCCCCGTTATGTGCTGTTGCAGTTTTCCCTTCAGGCGCCGCCCACTTTCTTGTCGTCGGCCGACCAGCGCAAGGCTTTTATCGCCTTACGGTTGATTTTGCCGACGGGCGTCTTCGGCAACGGTTCCAATATTAACTCGACCGGGCCGGGTTTTTTATAAGAGCCCGGCTTGTCCGAGACACTCGACGATCGCCACTGTCCTGGAGCACCATTGTCAGTTGCTACATAGTAACAAGGATTTCGACCCGATCGAGAAGCACTTTCCGCTAAAGGTCGCAAAGCTATGACTGCGCAGTGTCGGTGGCGAATTCGTAGCTCTATCACCAGCGTGATGACAGCTAGGTCATAAGACAGCGACGAATGATAGGCACATAGTAATCTAGCTCTGGCCGTTCCATTGTCGGTTGTTTACCCAGGTCGTCGTATTGACGTACTTTTAATGCCATCGCCGAACCTCGCCTCTTCAAAAATGCTTGACGTTCTTCGTAGTTCATACGTCCCCCCTGGATAATCAGGGTGGTCTTGGACGCAGCACTCAGGTCGGATTCATAGGCCGGGTCAGTTGCACATAGGTAACGTTTGGCTTCCACATGCAATTGAATCGGAGCAACAATTTCCGGGCCGAACCATGGAGCTAAGACATCGGCGCCCACATTTTCATGGTAGTTGTCCCGCCCCTGAGCGAACACCTGATTTGGTAAGTTGCAAATCAAATGACCATAGTCATGCAATAAGGTTGCGACAATGACGGGTTCTGGTTCTCCATGGCTTTGTGCAATGAATGCACTTTGCAGCATGTGTTCTTGCATACTGATGTGTTCGCCATAGTCCAAATGACCACAACGTCCAAACGTGGACAAGATTTCATCGACTATACCATCGGAGGTCATGATTCGGTGCGGTATAAGGTCTTCAGCGTACTCATTAGCCCGTCTCTTTCAGCGTAACATCCTTGTAGGTGCCGCTCGCCAGTGCTTCTACCAAACCGACCGTGGAGTACACGTTCGTTGTCAAACAGCGCCAAATCGCCCGCTTGCATGCAAAACCGAAATTGGGATGATTGATCTTCCAGTAGGCTTCGAAATTTGAACAACGCCTCATAGTAGGAGAGCATGATATCGAATTTGATCTTAAGCGGCGCAAGTGACCGGTTATTTATTCGTATACTTTTTGGGCGGCCCGCCTTATTAAGGTTAATAATTTTCGACTCGGCTTCCAATATTGCATCACCACTCTCGTAACGGAATGTGACCTCTTGTTCGGATAGTAGTTTGAAAGCTTTGGGGTCGATTTTTCTCAATTTTTCTGCGGCGGCGAACCCGTCCACCAGTGCCGTGATGCCTCCCGAATCGCCCTGACGTAAACAATGTAGCAACTGCAAGGTTGGGCAGGGATCTCTATATGGGTTGTCTGTGTGGACACTGAGAGGACGGTCGGTATAGGCAAGATTGTTGGCAGCCTCTTGTACCTTGACGTCGAAAAGCTTGCCATAGTTGGTTTCTCTCACATGCCCAAATAGTTCCACCACCTCCAAGATTTTTCCGGATTCTGCAGGAACATTTGCAAGCAATGAAAAACCGTTCGTGACGACATCATTAAGCCAGTTTCGCCGCGCGATAGAGTTAACACGAACCTCATGATACTGATGAACGCTGGCAGATACCGCTATGCTGGAGTCCCATAGCGTCGCAGGGGTATTGTTGTTTTCAGGGACGTCATAGGCATGTTCGCATAGAAACGGAACCGGATACTCGGCATGGGTGTTGTCATTCCATACGACACGCAAACCATAATCGTCGACAGCGAGGTTCTTGGGCCTTATGGACGACTCAATGGTGTTGCTCTCATGTAATTTTTGAGCGTTGCTGCTATGACTGTTTGGCGCATTGTCACGCAACCAAAGAAAATGAAAGCGCATTGCGCTTAAGGATGTGGTAACAACCAGGTGATCAGTATCTTGGTGTACCTGGAGTATCTTCGTCTGATTCACCGGGTGTTCATACTAAGACTGCACAATTGTGTCCATAATAAGCGCGTAATGAGGCGGAGGGCAATCCCGTATGGCAATCCGTACAACTTGTATTGGCGCGTATCCGAAGTCTGAGTATTTGCATTCCGCAAACTGGCGCGAATCGGAGCTGAGATCGGAAACGAGTCCGGACAGCCGAGGATTTGACTATTCTGTCGACAGCTCGTCTCACAGGGTGAGGAGCTATTGGACCGCGCCACGCGACAAGCTGTTCAGGACCAGGTGGCCTGTGGTATTGACATTCCCACGGATGGGGAGCAACGGCGGGGTAACTATATCCATTACCATTGCCGATTCTTACAAGGAATTGACTTTCGAGACTTAACACGAAAAGTTCATCGTGACGGCGCGGCTGTCGCCGAATTGCCGACGGTCACCCAAAAGATAACGCCAAAAGATGATCATTTTTTGGACCGAGATTTCAAAATCGCCCAAAGCCAAACGGACAGACCCGTCAAGATTACGGTCCCTGGCCCGCTCACTATCATGGATACTACCGCGAACGCGTATTATCAAGATGAGCGCATGTTGGCTTTCAATTTGGCGGATGCGCTGA
>JAOTYS010000174.1 GCA_029861795.1 Gammaproteobacteria bacterium
GAAAAGTGCACAAACCAACACCAGCACCCATTTTATATTGCGTCCTATGTTGCGTCTCATCTTAATGACTCCTCCATTCCCGTTGATATTAAGGCCAACGCCTTCGAGTTTTGGTTTCAAAATTAAGAATTACCTTTGTCTTGCGTGCCCCTTGGGGGCGCTGCGCAATAGATCTTGTTCACTGGGATCTCCACGTGCACAGTTAGGCGTAGATTATAATCGTGTACCTGCCGCGGCCGCATAAACTTCACAACGGTCTGCACGCACCAGATCCCACGAACATACCTTGGGCATCTGCCATGCTAAAGGTGAGCCCGCCGGCTTCGGTGATGACCACACTCCAGCCTCTACCGAGCTGCACGCCTTGAAGAATGATGCCCTCTTCGGTGCGCGTCATCTGCGCAATATGGGTGGAGCGCGGCGCTTCGACATCCGCCAGCTCGCTGATGATGCGATCGTGGAAATCCACCTCAACAAACCGCGGCAGGCCCACTAAGTCGAAACTCTGACCCGCGCACCAGCCCGTTGGATCGCACTCAGAGACCTGTCCCAGGGCGCACAACAAAGTCGCACGCTCTTCGCCGTGCGCTGCCGCACCCATCAGCAACAGGATTGCAGTCAGACAATTCGTTAGCATTGTTCGTCGCATTGTGTTCCTCCATTCACTTCACCGTGTAGGCGCGGCCTTCTAAACAGGCCGCGTAATTGCGGTTGTAAAGGTCGCGCCCCTGGGCGTATTGCGCGGCCTCCTGTTGAGCCCATTGGTCATACTGCTGGCTTTCGCGCCGCACCTGACTGCGCCGCCGCATGCCCCCAATCAACGCGCCGGCTGCAGCCCCGGAGCCGGCATCATCGGACACGATTTCACCCACGGCCGCCCCGGCCAACGCGCCACGGAGCACGCCCCCTTGCTGCCTTTCGGTCTGCGGCGGCGCTGTGGTGGTGGTAGTCGGAGCCGCCATGGGATCGAACCCCGAGCGTTGTTTGGCCCACTGAAAGCATTCGTACTCGTCCTTGGATTGTTGCTCGGCGGTCTGCCCTTTGCTGGGATAGACCACCAAATCCGGGTTGGTCGCGGCCAGGGCCACCCCTAACCACATGGCAGAAAGAGAAATGATTAATCGTCCGACCATAGATGCTAACTCCATTGAGAGATTTGCAGACACCGAGCCAAATACATCGTCAATCTTGTGAGGCCCGTAATTGTCGGCTAACAGCGACCAAGCAAGCAAAGCGGCCTCCTCATCACTGGACGCCGATGTCGGCCAGCGCCGCCTTACAACGCTTTGCTAGCTTGGTGTCATTTTCGAATTCAATCGGACCTGACCCCATCGAATTCACGCAACGGATTGGAAGCCTGTGAAACTGTTGGCCAGCGTGTACGCGAGATACGTATTCAGCATGAAGGGCAGTATCGCGTGATCTATGTGGCGTCTTTCGAAGAAAACGTTTACGTGTTACATGCCTTTCAAAAGAAAACCCAGAAAACGAGCAGGCAGGATTTAGACGCAGCAAAACGCGCATTAAATGAAGTATTAGAGAGGCAACGATCATGAGCGAGAAAGCACAGTTTGAAAGTGTATGGGATGCGCTTGAAGATGATCCTGTTCGCCAGGAAAATTTGAAGCTGCGTTCCGAATTAATGATCAGCATTTCGGAGATTATTAAAGAACGTGGTCTGAAACAACAAGATGCCGCCGAGCTGCTGCACATCTCACAACCACGAGTCAGCGCGCTATTGAAAGGTAAGATCGATGAGTTCCGCTTAGATACCTTGGTGGATCTTGCGCATCGGTTGGGATTGCATGTGTCTATCAACGTAGCTGCATAAACTGTTTCAATCGGACCTGACCCCATCGATTTCCTCAGCCCGTTGCTCTGCCGGAACCTATGTTGCGTTTACTCCACAAGACACTTGCTCGGATGAGAATCGGGGAGGTTGTACATGCCGAAAAGTTTGTTGGTTGCGTCGTAGGTTCTTTTGATCACGTCCGCGCCCATCAAAACGTAAACTCAATCCCGGCAATCGGCCCAGACAGGGTGAGTTCAACCTCGAGATCCTGTGCACCCTCCTTTTCTGTCTCAATCACCATATGCCGGTAACCAAACAACACGCGCTTGTTACCCTTCGCCCCGAAGTTATAACCCGCTCCCGCTAACACATTCCAGGTCCCCTCCGAATCACCGCCTGACACATCGGCACGGACGATGTAGTCCCACCGATTGCAGGTATTGTGGGGTCAGGTCCGATTGAATCGTTTTTAATCGGACCTGACCCCATTGATTCCATCGATTGCGTTACTCTCACTTCTCAATGAGGGCGGAATCACGATGAGGCTGGATCACTCCAGTCTCATCGGTTTTGGCATCAGTTGCTAGGCTCGTACCAAGGCATCCGTACACGCCAGTCCTGCTCCTGCAGGTTGTATTTCTTAGCATGCTCGTCGAGCATCTTGTTCTGTGCATTGAAGCCCGGTCCCCATTCACCCTGCCTGATGAAGTCGCTTATCGGGTCAGGCATCCCTGGTTGCGGCGGGGGCTGCTTCGCGGTGCCCGGCACGGCCCAGGCATTGTCGGTCGCCACAGTCATGCGTTCGCTAATCTGGTCCTTGCTGACGTTCCAGACCATCAAGTCGGTGGCAACGGACAGTGGACCATCATAAGTTGCCCGGATGCTGTCGTAGTAGAGGTTGTACTGCTGCGTGCCCTGGTCGAGCAAAGCATGATAGGCGACGGCGTGACGCGGCTTAATCGTACTCATGATTTTACCGAAAGCCGGGCCCGAGGTATGGAACGCACAACAGGCTCGCCAGGCAAGCTGCGGTGGCATATTGCCGAGCGTTGCGAACACCGCCGGCGGATTGAAGGCTTCGTGGATCACGAGATCCGCGTCTTTTGCGTGCTCGATAAACCACTTGTTTGGTGAGGTGTCGCCGCCGAATACGACCTTGAGCCCCGCGTACTCGAGAATAAAACTGACAGGGCCATCACCGGCGTGAATGGCCGGGATGGAGCGGATGGTCACTCCATTCTCCTGGTAGATGACCTCGTTGATCCCCTTGTAGTCAAATTCGTGTACGGTGATCTGGCCTGGGACCGGCGTAATCGCGAATTCGCGCGTTTTCTTGTCCCAGTTGTTGGCCTTGAGGAAATGGTCGATGGCATAGGCCGTGCCCATGTCCTCCGTTTGCCCGGCGGGCCCCCATATCTCGAGCGGCACCGGGCGCCCTGCAGTCCAGCCTCCGGCCCACAGTGAATCGAGGTCGCCCCAATGATCCGTATGCAGGTGGCTGAGAAAGATTTTGGTCAGGTACTCGTAGGGAATCATAAGCGACGCGATGTTGCGCATCGAACCGGAGCCAATGTCGAAGATGAATTTGTCGCCGTTGCCCAGCTCGAACAGAAAACACGCTGACGCCTGCGCCATGCGTTGATCCGGCATGCCGGTGCCGCAGGCGATGACGCGTACTTCGTCCTCGGCCAACACCTCGGTGCCGGGGTAATACACATAACGGTCCGGCGCCTCGACATTGGGGCCGCTTACCACGCCGCCGGCGGCGTACGTGTTTGATGACGTCAGCACTGCGATGAATACAACGCCAATCGATAAGGAAATAAACCTGCTCATAATTAATTACTCCTCTTGTGGCTTTGAGTTCTAAACGATTCTTTCCCCGAAACAGATATTTACTGCATCCACTTGAACAACGCTGATGGAACTGCAGGGATAATGTAGATGCGATAGCTCCACTTCGAGCCGACGATGTTGTCCGGCTGGACCGCCGAGTAGAACGCCTCAAAGCCAAATCGCACCGGCACTTTGCCGATATTTATTGTTTTGTTGATGCCCATGCCAATTGGGAGCGTTACCCGGTCGTCGCTGTCCTGTTCCCAATCGATGAGTATATTCGGTGCAGCACCGATCGACGTGGTGGGGTTAAGGCTGTAGTAGTAGAGATACTGAAAGTTGGTAAAGTTGACATCGTCGCGATCGCGGTCGCCAGAATAGTCCCAGTAGTGCGTCACCAACCCGCCATACTTCCACTTCGGCCCCAGGTAGGCCAAGATGGCCGACGGCCCGGCGGAGTATTTCCCGGTACCCAGGACGTCTTCGCTGGCGGTTGGGAATGACAGATCGAACCCAAGGCCCCACACCAGCTTGCCGTTTAGGACATCTTCGGGTTTGCTTTTGGCAAACAGACCCACATAGTAGAGGTCCCCGAAGCCCTCGGTGCGGCCATCGAACAGATCGATGGGTGCTGGTAAATTGGGGGGCGGAGACACGGCTCCTCCCTCGAGAGTGGCAAAGCGGTTGTCAAATGCGTCAAGCTTATTTTGGTCGAGCGGTACACTGGGAACGTTCCAGATAACACGATTGATCAGATTCCATTTTTCGTTCAGTTTTTTGGGAAACTGGAAGATACCCATGTAATTACCTTGGGTGGCTTCCTTGCCGTTGGTCGGATTTTCCAGCTTGTAAACGTCGAACTGGGTGAACAACATCGCCACGCTACCCAGTGGGTTGTCCATTAGCTTTGCCATTTGCGCCAGGGTCGGCTCGCAGCCCGCTCGCATGATGTCGCCGATATCGGCATCAATGTCCGCCCTGAATGCCAAGCATTCCTCAGAAACAGGCGCTTCCGCATCCTCCTCTGCCGTCGTTTGCGCGAATGCATTGGTCGTGCCCAATAAGGCGGCACATCCGGCAATCACCGTGGAGACAACTAGTTTATTTTTTAGTGGATTCATCTTGTACTCCTTTAGTAAGTCGTGGAGTTATATTCATGGAATCAAGAAATTAAACTAGAAGGCGGAAGTTAACACGTTTCCAAACAAGTTTGTATGGTCGCCACTCCATGCCAATTTGTATGGAACGGACACTTGCATCCCTGCTATTTTTTTGACATTTAGAGACTATGGCCACGAAAACCAAAAAGAAACCCCAAAGACTGGCCCGCCGACTGAGCTTGGAGCTATGGCTGGAGGAGGCGCTGGAAGCCCTTGCCGAACACGGGCCCCAGGTACTTACGGTGGAGAAGCTATGCAAGCGGCTGAAAGTCAGTCGGGGTAGTTTCTACTGGCATTTCAAGGACCGGGATGATTTCATTCAAAAAGTCGTCAACTTCTGGGATAAGAGACTAACCGGTTCTATTCGCGATGCCGCGAAATTAGGCCAGGGTGACGCCGCAGAACGCCTGCTGTTTCTTATGGAATTGATCGATCGAGCGAATGCAGGACGATATGACATCCCGATCCGTGCCTGGGCTGCCGCCAACGCCCGGGCGGCTAAGGCGGTCAGGCGCACGGACCGGACGCGTTACGAGTACGTGCGCTCGCTGTTCGCCGAGCTCGGCTTTACTGGCGACGAACTGGAGATGCGCACCCGAACCTTCGTCGCCTTCCACGGTTTGGAAAGAGGATTATCAATTGTAGAAAATCCCAAGGATAGGAAACGTCGTTTGAAACTACGCCATAAACTCCTAATCCAAACCGAGTGAATAATGCTGGCTACTCGTCGACACCGACGGACCACGATGTCCGCTTTGGTCCAGACTGATTCAATTCCGGGGACAGTGCACTAAACTCCCATGCGCGTCAGTACCGAGATAGAGTACTCAACGCTCATGGAGCTTAGATGTGGTCAGTTTTCGAAACTGTCCCCGGAAGCATGCCGAAGCACCGGTTAAGCAGCGATACGGCGTACCTTGGGCCGTGGCTTCTGTCGCGCCTCCCACAAATCATAAGCCGCCTGCATCGACACCCACATCTCTGCACTCGTGCCCAACGCCTTCGACAACCGCAGCGCCATCTCAGCACTCACGCCGGCGCGCTTGTTGAGGAGCGCAGAAAGAGTCTGCCGGCTGACTCCCAAGCGGCTAGCCGCATCACTGACTGTCATATCTTCCGGCAGGTATTCACGCAGGACTTCGCCGGGATGTGCAGGGTTATGCATGCGAGACATAGTCGCCTCCGCTAATGATAATCAATGTATTCCACGTCTATCGCGTCTGTCCCTACAAAGCGGAAGATCAGACGCCAGTTGCCACTTACTGACACTGAATAAAACCCGGCCAGATCGCCGCTGAGGCGATGAAGCCTCCAGCCTGGAGCGTTCATGTCTTTGGGGCTTGTGGCGTGCTCCAAAGCAGTAAGCTGTGTCCGCAGCTTCCCGGCATGCCGGGGCTGGATCCCAGATTTCGAGCCCTTTAGGAAGAACCGTTCAAGGCCCTTATGCCGGAAGCTCTTTATCATTCACCCACAGTGTAAAGCGTCTACTTACACTTGTCGATCTCCTTGTTGCAGAGATAAGCGCTGCAAACTGGCCCTTTCCCACTGTCGGTGGCTACCTGATCAATGCAAAATCCGCATGTTCTGATAATCTTTGTCTGATCTCGTGGTCTGTTCCTGCTGCTGGTAGGTTCCGAGAAAATCGGGTCGGAATCCAGTACAGTCCCCATTTTCCTGGCGTTGCTAATTTACTGTTTGAGATCCAGGAGTTCTTGGGACAGTGCACTTAACTCTCGTGGATGGGGTTTTTAATCGAACCTGACCCCTGCCGGACAAGGTGGGCGCGTAAGCGTCGAGAGTCCGATCCCGCGTCTGCTGGACGCGCCCCAAAATATGGGGTCTGCGGTTCCGCTGCTGGACGTCACAGCCCAAAGACGATAAAACGGCCAAGATAGTGGCTAAATTAGCGGCCAAAAGAATGCCTCTGAATTACATAAATATATGTTATTATTAAAGATATGGATAGTATTGAAGCGGACAAAATAGCGGCCAAATCAGCGGTCACGGAAAGCCAAGGCGAGGATTGGGGCGAAACGGTCGGCCTGATAGAGCCCCTTGTCCTCTCGGAGGGTTCGCGGCACCGCCCGGCGCTGGGTGATCTGGCGATCGAGCTGGCAACAGCGTCAGCCGGGTTACGCCGCAGTCTACCAGACGGGATCGTTTCCGCGCTGGCCGAGCTGGCGCGGGCGATGAACTGCTATTACAGCAATCTGATTGAGGGGCACGACACCCACCCGGTCGATATCGAGCGGGCCCTCAAAAAAGTCTACAGCGCCGATCCGGAGCAGCGCAATTTGCAGCTTGAGGCCGAGGCCCATATCGCGGTGCAAACATGGATCGATGAAGGCGGGCTCACCGGGCGCGCAACCACTGCCGAAGCCGTCCTCGAAATTCACCGCCGCTTCTGTGAATTGTTGCCTGAGGAGCTGCTATGGGTAGAGCACGGGGCGGCCAAGGAAAAAATCGAGGTCATCCCCGGCGCGTATCGCCGGCATGACATTGAGGTCGGCAGGCATGTCCCTGTCAGCCCCGGCGCAGTGCCACGCTTTCTGAAACGCTTCGAGAATGCCTATAGCGGGCTCGGCAAATCGGAAACTATTCTTGCCGCAGCTGCCGCACATCACCGACTGCTCTGGATACACCCGTTCCTTGACGGCAATGGCCGTGTGGCGAGACTCATGTCCTACGCGACGCTGCTCGAAACGCTCGGTACCGGAGGCATCTGGTCAATCGCGCGCGGCCTTGCCCGCAGCGAACAATCCTACAAGCAACATTTGATCGCGTGTGACGCGACGCGGCGCAACGATCTGGATGGCAGGGGCAATCTCAGCGAGGAGGCGCTCGCGGAATTCACGCGGTTCTTCCTTGAAACTTGTCTTGATCAAGTTAGTTTCATGGAAGAGCTGGTGCAACCGGATAAGCTGCGCGCGCGCATCAAGCTGTGGGTGGATGAACAAGTGGCCACGGGCGCGCTGCCCGAAAAAGCCGGGATCGTTCTCGATGCTATTCTCTATAGAGGAGAACTACGGCGCAGTGAGGTAGCGGACCTGCTCGATACGAGTGCGCGCACGGCCCGCCGCGCCGTCTCGGCTCTGATCGATCACGAGGTCGTCACATCGGAAACCCCAAGGGCCGCGCTGCACATCACCTTCCCTGCCAAACTCGCCTCACGATGGATGCCGGGATTGTTTCCGGAGCAGAGAGGTTGAGCAAGGGTGAATAAGGGGCTAAAGACATTGTGCTGACTTCTGACCAGGAAATCGCTACGAATAGCGAAGCAAGATTCTGGGCAGAGACCCTAAGCGCAATCCTGGCGTCCCGAGGAAAGTATAGTTACATGGAAAAGGCACCCAAGCCCCTCATCGCTCAGAGCGTCTTACGTCACTTTGACGACGCTTGATGTTCGGTATGTGTAGCCTTTTTCCATTGATCTGCTGCTTCAGCATCCAGATTCAAGGAGCGCTGCAGGCTGTCCAAGGCTTTTAGTACGTCGCGGCCTTCGTTCGTCAGTCCTTGACGCGCAGCGCCTCAGATTTTGAAACATTCCACCGACGAGCCATAACATCTAACTAGCGCTCGGTTTCGACATCAAGTGAATAAGTGGTCTTTATGGTTTGGTGGCCCATACTCACTGAAAGCCAATTGTGTAGGTGTTAGTGGGTCCAACAATCCTTTGGGTTTGCACGTTTGATTCGTTGGGTGGTGGGGAAACGTACAGGTCCTGTGTTGCAGGACTGATACGAGTCAGCGTGTCCGCGATCGCCCTTGTTTGTTCACCGCCTGGGAGAAATCCGATATCTGGGATCGCGTCAAAGACTGTGTCAGACGATAATCGTGATATTCGAGCTTATGAACCGCTTATCGGGGCGTGCTTGGCTGTCTCTTACCCCTAACACATCTCTCTCCAAGGCGCGCCAGGTCACGTTGCGAGCCACCCTGACACACGGCCAAAGCATTATTGATTTTGCATCCCCCCCATGGTTCGGACGAACAGGCCGCTAC
>JAOTYS010000653.1 GCA_029861795.1 Gammaproteobacteria bacterium
ATGTGCCACACGGCTGTTCGTTTAATACGACTAAGTCGTTGCTGGGCAGTGTCACCTCTCCTGATAGAACTTCTAACAGTTCGGTTTGCCCGTTACCGGCTACCCCTGCGATACCAAAGATCTCCCCGGCATAAACGTCAAAACTAATGTCATTGAGTGCTACGGCAAAGTCGTCTTCTGTGGGCCGGCTTAGGTTACGCACCCGTAGCTTAGCCTCGCCGGTCTCGTTATGAGCGCCTGCCGGAGTTTTGAGATCGGAGCCGATCATCATTTCTGCCAGGCTGCGCGCAGTTTCTTGTCGCGGATCACATTCGTTCACCACGCGGCCCCCGCGCAATATGGTGGCCCGTTCGCATAGAGCTTTGATCTCATCCAATTTGTGACTGATATAAAGGATCGAACATCCTTCTGCGGCCAATCTCCGCAAGGTCTCAAAGAGCTTTTCAACCTCCTGTGGTGTCAGCACCGAAGTGGGTTCATCCATGATCAACAATTTGGGATCTAGTAGTAGGCAGCGAACCACTTCGATACGCTGACGCTCACCGACAGACAATGCGTGCACCCCGCGGCTCGGATCCAAGGGCAAGCCGTAAGAACTCGATATCTCCACGATGCGTTCATCCAGCTCCCTACGCCTTCCAGGTGCGTCAAAACCCAACGCGATATTCTCGCTAACCGTGAGTGCCTCAAACAGAGAGAAATGCTGGAACACCATGCCGATGCCAAGCTTACGGGCCTCCCGCGGAGTAGCGACCTCAATCGGCTTGCCTTGCCACTTGATAGAACCCTTATCCGCTCTGAGCAGGCCATAGATGATTTTGACCAAGGTGCTCTTGCCAGCACCGTTTTCCCCCAGCAGCGCATGAATCTCACCAGGGGCGACCCGCAGCCCCACATCGTCATTGGCGAGACAGCCAGGGAAAGACTTGGTGATATTGCTAAGTTCCAGGCGCGGAATGTCTTGGCCTTGTTCCTTAGTCAACTTGCTCCGCTCTGACATTGTTACTTTTTCTTAAGACATCAACGCAGGAGGTGCCTAATATAGAACCTTGTCAATTTTAGATTGCCACTCCTGAAAGACTTCTCTAGCCTCGTCTCCCAGTATGCGCATTGCGGGAATGTTACGTGTAGCGACTGGCTTTGGGATCTCCCTGTATAGCAGATCATCATCAAAACCGATCTTCGCCGCATCCTCGCGGGTATTGGCATAAAATATACGTTCTAAACGCGCCCAATAGACAGCACTCAGACACATCGGACAAGGTTCGCAGCTGGTGTAGATTTCGCAGCCCGCGAGACTGAAGTCACCTAGAATCTCGCAAGCCTTACGTATAGCGACAACTTCGGCGTGGGCGGTCGGGTCATTGCTGGAAGTGACCTGATTAAATCCTTCCGCAATCACTTTATCGGCTCGCACGATGACGGCACCGAACGGACCCCCGTAGCCCGCGTCCATCTTCTCGCGAGACAAGACAATGGCTCGCCGCATAAAGTTCTTTTTGGTTTCGCTCAGGCGATTTTCCTGCTCATCGGCCATCTAATCGGTGTTGCCTTTTCTAGATCAACTCTTTGTGCAGTGGCTGCCTCCTTCACATGCAGTATTTGTGCAGCCACAGCAACCGCAATTTCACCCGGCCGTTTGCCTGAAATACCCGAGACTCCGATGGGGCAAGTAAGTCGTTGCAATGTGTCTTGCGTACAGCCATTCGCCGCGAGCCTGCGCATAAACTTTTGACGCTTGGTGTGTGAACCGATCAGGCCTAAGTAGGCAAAGTCATTACGCCTCAAAATTCGTTCACAAAGCTCCAGATCGAGTTGGTGACTATGTGTCATCACCAAAAAATAAGCTCCCGAAGTGGCGCTTTCTACCTCACCGACGATCTTATCTGAAACGACCATTGACACATTACTTGCGCACTGCTGCGGAAACTCCTTGGCGCGACAGTCTATCCACAAAATGTCGCAACAAAGCGGTGATAACGCAGCAACCACAGCACGCCCCACGTGACCCGCGCCAAACACGACAACATTAAATTCATCTACGGAAAAGTACTCCAGAAAAAACCGCTGCTCTCCGAGCTCGTATATCTGAGCGAAATGAGTGGCCGCGGTCTGCAATCCATACAACGCTCGCTGTAATACCTGCGGAGCGAGAGAGCTGAGTCCATCTCTACGGGATTCTGTAACGACAAACTTCTGCGGCATCTTCGGCTCAAGCAAAGTCACTAGCACAGCGGCTCGCCTTTGTTGTTGTGCGTTCGCCAGCTCACTGAACCAAGAATGGTTCATAGCACTGAGCCGCTCGAACAACAGCCCAACCTTTCCGCCGCAGCATTGACCCAATTTCGGTCCCAACGGATATTCAACATATGCCTGCTGTCGGGAATTATCGCTCAGCAACTCACGCGCTTCTTCGATGGCCAGATACTCAAGGTTACCGCCACCAATGGTTCCGTAAATGTTAGACGCTGCTACAACCATCTTGGCCCCGGTTTCACGTGGCGTCGAACCCTTGGCATAGGCGACAGTTACCAGCACGCAGCTCCCGCCCATGGCGGGGAGTTGTGCTAATGCATCGGTCCAC
>JAOTYS010000654.1 GCA_029861795.1 Gammaproteobacteria bacterium
ATCGCAGAGGTCTAGAAGAACTGATCATTTGTATATTGGTGGCTGGAAAAGTTAACTTGCCAATACCCCATTGAGGAATTGTTTGACCTTGGTCTCGGAGATGTCGTCCGTAAGCGCCTAACCAACAGCGCTCTTGACGTCGTCAGTATTCGTCTGCTCAACGCTGTAGGGCAATAGTGCTTCGACGCCCTCAACAGTTTTCGCGTTGGGCAATTCGGTGAACACTTGGCGCAGATATTGATACGGCTCGATGTTGTTCGCCTTCGCAGTCTCGATCAGCGAATACAGGTTGGCGCTGGCATTCGCCCCGCGCACGGTGTCACAGAATAAGAAGTTCTTCCTGCCCAAAACGAACGGCCGGATGGCGTTCTCCACGAGATTGTTGTCCATCCGTAAGCGACCATCATCAAGATAACGAATCAGCTTCGGCCATTGGTTGTGCAGATACTGCAGGGCCTTGCCCGTTAACGTCGTCGGCGCGACCTCCGGCAACGCTTGATCGAGCCAGGCTCGCATTTCATTAACAATCGGTTTCGCCTGCTCCTGCCGGACGCGATAGCGAACTTCTGGCTTGGCATCCTTTTTGAGAGAACGCTCAATTCGATACAGCTGTTGAATAAACTTGAAACCCCGCCACGCGTGCGACGACTTACGCTTCTTGCTCTGACCCTTGAGCGCCTCATCAAACTTCCGTCTGGCGTGGGCAAAACAACCTACCTGGGTAATGCCCGGCTCAGAGCCCACCACGTCATAGGCCGCATATCCATCCGACTGCAGATACCCCGCATAGCCTGCCAGTAATCGCTCCGGCACCGCTTGACTGCGGCTGGGATCATAATCGTACAAGATCAACGGTTGGTCCGGCGGGCCACCACGTTGCACCCACAGATAACTCTGACTCTGCGGCGCCTTACCGGGCTCTTTGAGCACCTGCACCACGGTCTCGTCCATTCCCACGATGTCATACTCTAGGATTCTATCGTGCATCAGATTGATCAGCGGTTGAATGAGTTGTCCGGCTTTCACCACCCAATTCGCCAAATTCGCCCGCGAGAGCTCAATCCCAATGCGCTGAAAGATCTGCTCCTGGCGATATAATGGCAAGGCATCGGCAAACTTGTTGATAATGATATAGGCCAACAACCCCGGCGAGACCCTGCTCTTTGGAATGGGCTGATTCGGCATCGGCGCGGTCTTGATGGTGCCATCACAACACGGACAGGCGTATTTCTTGCGAAGATGCCGGATCACCCGCACCTGGGCCGGAATAATATCCAACTGCTCGGTCGCCACCTCGCCGATGACCTTGAGGGTCGCGCCGTCATGGAGACAAACACATTCGGATTCCGGTAATTCATACACCACCTCAATGCGCGGCAACTCCGGCGGCAGAGGTTTGCGTCCGCCGCGCTTGCGGCGATGGGCCGGGACCGCAATCGTGTCGGTATCGGATTCGTGATCGTCGTCAACGCCTTCCCGATCGACGATGGCCTCGGCCTCATTGAACAACCGCATCTGATCGACGGACCACTGCTCGCTGCTGGCACCAAATTGCTTGTGCCGGGCCAGCTTGATCTGTTCGACCAACTGATCGATTAAAGAGGATTGCCGTTGGAGCTTGGCTTGTTGTTCGAGGCGGGTCCGATGCAGTGACAACACCAACGCTTGTAAGCTTTCGACGTCGTTCGGTAGCGTCAGCGTTTCCCTATCCATGGGCGCATCATTGTATCAATCCCTCATCATCAACGCGAGAAAAAACGTTATAACACCGAACGATAACGCAACCGTGCGTGCGGTTGCATGCGTAACACATCGATCCCGTCTAGCAACCAATTCAACTGCTGACCGGTCCACGTGATTACCGTGCCCGTCTCGCGGCGCGGCCAAAATAATCGATCCTGTTCGAGCCGCTTCTGCCACATACAAAATCCGTTGCGTTCCCAATATAAAATCCGCACCCGGTCCCGACGCCGGTTGCAGAACACAAACAACCTCTCAGAGAATGGGTCCAGATCCATCACTTCCTCCACCAGCACCGCCAGACCATTTATCCCTTTGCGAAAATCCACCGCCTCACGGCACAAATACACCGCCGGCAAATCGCTCGAGGGTCGCATCAGCGAATCCTCATCGCCGCAGTCAGCACCGCCGACACCTCAGCCCCTCCCACCGACCCGGAAAACTCGACTTGCACACCATTCGGCAACGTAATCCGCCACTCGCACGAAATGGGCTGCGGTGCACGCCACTGCACCCGCTCAAAACGAACCGCCTGCGGCGACCACACCCCGCACTGGGCCAATCGCTTTCTCCACCTGTACAGCGATTTCACCGATAGAGAATGCGCCTCCGCATAAGCCTTCGTCGTCTGCCCCGACTCCTCGCAATCCCGGATCCGCTCCAGCCAGTAGCGTTGCTTCGTGCTTAGCCCCAATTCTCCATCTAGCATCGCTTCGCCCTTCACCAGAAAAGCACTAAGCTTCGGTGACTACAAATCAGATGAAAAGGGCGTGGTTCCTTTAGCGCTTACGAAGGACAAGCATGTCGATACGCATTACATCGATCCGGGCAGTCCCTGGC
>JAOTYS010000151.1 GCA_029861795.1 Gammaproteobacteria bacterium
GCCCGCCGAGAACAGAGATAGACCAGGAACTTGCGCGTTGGCACGACGAGGCAGTGGGTTACAAGATTCGTTATATCCCCGCTAACCTTCCAGATCTGGCTAAGACGCCGGCGGTAAATAGTTACGAATACGAAGGCGAGAACCCCAAGACATCCGATCAGGCTATGGCGGCCACACTTGGGAAGCTTGAGTACACCGAGCATCCCGACTCGGATATGGAGATCTGCATGCCAAGGCAGGCTTTAGAGATTTTTGTCGCAGGTCAAGGGCAATGGAGTGAGCTAAAGCAAGAGGCTCGTATTGAACAACTAGATCATCTTAGAGATTTGGTGCAGGAGCTTTACCCTGGGTTGCGCATATACTTGTATGATGCGCGCGAGTTTTTCTCCGCCCCCTACACCGTGTTCGGTCCAAAGAGGGCCGCCATCTACATCGGTCAAATGTACTTCGTGTTTAATACCACCGATCACATTCGCGTTCTGATTCGGCATTTCGATGATCTGGTACGGGCGGCGACTGTGCAGTGCAATGAAATTACCGCGTTCCTAGATCAGCTGCGTGCTCGGGTCGCAAGGTAGTGGTGGGGATAGGGCGCCACTTCTTCGTTGCTAGTTATGAACTCTGAGTTTAGTAAGCGCTGCATCCAGTTGGCAGGGCGCTTGGCGGATGCAGCGAGGAACATCGTTCTGCAGCATTATCGGACCGATGTTGCGGTCGAAGTGAAGCCGGATCAGAGTCCGGTGACAGCCGCAGATCGAGACGTGGAAGCGGAACTTCGGCGTTTGATCACAGCCGAGTTTCCTGATCATGGCATCGTAGGGGAGGAGTACTCAGCCTATCAGAGTGAAGCGGAATATGTTTGGGTACTCGATCCCATTGACGGTACCAAAGCGTTCATCTGTGGGATTCCGGTATTTGGGACTTTGATAGGGTTGGCGCAACACGGCAAGCCAATTCTCGGTGTGATCGATCAACCGGTACTGCGCGAACGCTGGATAGGCGGTGTCGATTATCCAACCATGCTTAACGATCGGCCGGTTCGCACACGCGCTTGCAAAACTTGGGATAGCGCCACGGTGTGTGCCACTACCCCGGACATGTTCACAGGACGAGATCAGAAATCATTCCAACGGGTGCAACACGAGACCAAGTGGGTTCGCTACGGCACGGATTGTTATGCATATGGGTTGCTCGCAACTGGACTTGTGGATTTGGTAATTGAGGCCGACGTGAAGGTGCACGATTACATAGGTCCCGCGGCAGTGATCGCGGGTGCGGGTGGGTTGGTGACGGATTGGACGGGCGCATCAGTCGATCTCAACACACCCACCGATCATATTATCGCGGCCGGCGATAGCGCCATGCAAAAGCAAGCGCTGGCGTTCTTAGGCGGCGACTAAGAAGGGGGCGCTTTCATAACACAACCTCTGATTGTTTTTCTGGTCACGCAATGTGGCGACATTCCATAGTGGCTTAAATAAGAAGGAGCGTGCCCGTGTCCACAACAAATGACCCGTTTGTTCACCTTCCCGACCTGCGTCAAAAAATCCTAGAACCGGCTAAGTCCAGTTTCCGAAAGCTTGACCTCGCCGTGCTCGATGAACAAATGCGGAAAGTTGGCGCCCCCGCAGATTGGCGCCACAGTGATGATTTCAGGGAAGCCTCGCGCCTAGAGACTTTGGCTGGCCGGTTGGACCGCGATCTTTGGGTCTTTGCCTACGCTTCGCTTATGTGGGACCCGGCTTTCCACTTCAGCGAGGTCCGCTCCGCCATTGTCACCGGCTTTCAACGCAGATTTTGTGTGAAGTCTGAGCTTGGTCGGGGCACGCTGGAAAAACCGGGGCTTATGGCCGGGCTAGATGTGGGGGGCACGTGCCATGGCCTTGCATTCCGCGTCAATCGGGATCGTTTAGAGGAAGAAACCAAAATCATCTGGCGCCGGGAAATGCTCTTGCATGCCTACAAACCGGTATTCTTGTGCCTAGACACCCCGCAAGGACCAATCGAAGCGCTGGCATTCATCGTCGATCACAGTGCGAAGCGATATCTCCCAAACATCACGCTGGAACAGACTGCACGTTACATGGCAACTGGGGCGGGGGTATTCGGATCAAGCCTGGAGTACCTTGAAAGCCTCGCCGATCACTTCGAAGTGCTTGGCATTGAGGATGATGCTCTATATGTTCTTCGCGATTGCGCGCGCCAGATTGCCCAAGGTTGAAGGCTGACTGAATCAATGGCCATAGAAGGTGGCAACATCTCGCGATCTCAAATTGTTCGTATAGAGTTCAAGCAACGAACTGCTCGATGACTTGCGCAAGACGTTGCGGCTGATCGTGATGCAGCATGTGGCCGCAGTCGTCGATGATCACTTCTTTGAGATTAGAAAAGCAAACGGCTCGCCTCGCGTCCGCGTCTTTGGGGATGAACTTGACCATATGCTCAGACTTGGCACCGGCCACGAACAAAGTCGGTGCCGAGATCTGTCGCCAGCACGCTTCCGCCTCTTCACGCCGATACAGCACTGGATTGGGTAGTTTGTGTGCGGGATCCGCTTTGGGAATGAAGCCTTGTGCGTCCTCTTTACTCCACTGCCCGGCCACAAACAATGCCCTGTCTTTTGGTAGATAGGGGTTTCGCGCGCGCAGAAAGTCGGCGAACTCCATCAGCGACCCGAAGTGTCGAAACGATGCCGGTTCATTGAGTGCGTTTAACCAACTACGGTAGCGTCCCGGCGCTTCTTTGGGGTCAGTGGGAGGAAGACCCAAGCCTTCTAGATTGATCAAACTCCGAATCCTTTCAGGGCGCACGCCGGCATATAAGCAAGCGACGTTTCCACCCATGCTGTGGCCAATGAGATTGACCGATTGATCGGGGCTGTAGATATGAAGCAGTGCCTCTAAGTCGGCCAAGTAATCTGGAAACCAATAGCCGCTCACACACCATTCGCTTTCGCCAAAACCTCGTAAGTCCGGTGCGATGACATACCAGTTGTCGGCGAGATAATCCGCGACGAATTGAAAAGTGGAGCCGCAGTCCATCCAACCATGTAGCAACAGCAATGGGGTTGCGTGATCGTCACCCCAGCAACTGACGTGATTCCGAAGTCCTCGGATAGTGTGGTAATGCGACACTGCCAGGTGTTTTGGCACATAAGGTGTTGCCATGGGCTAGTCCTTCAGCACGCATTTTTGGTACAGATCAACGAAACGACCAGTGGGATCATACCGAGACTTCAATTTTTCAAAAGAACGCTTGTCATAAATATTCCAGAATTCCTCAGACGTGAAATAAGCATCGGAATATAGTGATTTGATCCCGCCGAGCTCAGTTACTTTTGTTTCAATTTTGCGATTGTAGTGACCGGGTGGCCGCTTTTCGCGCCCTCTCACCGAGCCCCAAAAACCGAAGTTTATATACAGAATATTCGGATCCATCGGATAAAGACCGAATGTTACGTCAGGACGGTAGGCGCGGACGGGGCAAATCCAGATGGGACTCATCCGGATTTCTTCTTGAAAGAATTTTAAGAACTCGGCCGCATTCTCGATGGGAATATCGACGTCCTGAATCACAGACTCTTTGTTGACCCCCATTATGCGATTGCCCATTCGGGTAAGACCCCATCTGTCGTTCCAGCGCATTACTTTGGTATAGGTAGTGGAGTTTAAGCGCGACTTGCCGACTAGCCTGCGAATGATGGGGTTCTGTACAAACAGGTTCTTCGAGCACCAGAACCAGTCGGTATCCCAACGCCAGATGTAATCATGGGTTGTGAGATAGTCGGTGGCGTTAGTGCGGATAGAGCGATAGTAGATATGCTCGAAGGTGTAGTCGCTGGTGTAGGGTGCTTCATCGGTAAACCTTCCGCTGGTGATATACAACTCGTTGGAACCGAACACGCTGCCGTCGATGAAGTCAAAATCCTTTGAGCAATTTTCTTTGAGAGCTTCAAAGTAGTGGTCCGGGTCAGAGTATCTTGTGTGGGATAGCGCTACATATGGTTTAACGGGAACGGTTTTGGCCTTGAGTTTGAGCACGTATCCTAGCGTTCCATAGGAATTGGGAAGTCCGAAGAACAAATCCCTGTGCTCATTCTCCGGGGTGCATACCACGACTTCTCCATCCCCAAGTAGCACTTCCATTTCCTCTATAGTTTCGTGCACTAGGCCGTATTTAAACGACGAAGATTCAATACCGACGCCGGAGATTGCACCCCCAATAGTGATCGATTTCAGTTGAGGCACAACCGCCGGCATGACCCCGTGGGGGAGGGTGGTATCCACCAACGCTTGATATGTCGTCATGCCTTCCACTTCGACGGTACCTTTATCGGCATCGAGATGCAGCACCGAGTTAAGGTCGCGGACCGAAAGTCTGCGCTTTTTTTCTTTGTGACGGCTACGAAATAGATTGGACGTAGATTTGTCCAGAACCACCGGCGATTGATCGTTCTGCGATCGGATTTCTCCGATTAGTCGCTGTTTTTTTTGTTGGTACGAAGTCGTCGCCATTGCGTATCTCGGCTGCAAGCTCGAGGGTGCGCATGATCTCAGGGCTCACTCGCTCAGGCAAGATGGCGGGTGGGTCATCGAAAAATATATCTGTTCCTATCAAGCAGGTCTCCGTCATTCCGTACGCCGGTGAGCGGCGAGCCGGGTCGCACGCCCATGACCGCTATCCATGCTTAAAGGATAGTTTGTTCCCCTGAAGACGAACCTACATATGATTTGTTGGAGCTCTTGTAGGTACGCCTTTAGGCGTACAAATATTTTCTAGCCGAAATCTTTTGGCTACTGAGGCACCCTCGAAAAATCATCGCATCATTAGCAGTTCCTTATACAACCCACGATAGTGACGAGAGATCCTGACCACGAATGGAAACAAATTGTAAAAGCCGCGCGAAATGTGCTTCTGGCATTTAGACGAGAAGAGCCCGAAAAGTGATAGGAAGAAGGGTATAGTCTGAGAGACTTGAGGTCAGGTTAGCCAGTTTGGTCCCCCACGTTTAAAGGTAATCTTCCTTGGCATGGCTAGATGACCTGATAACCTCGCCAAAAAAAAATCGACACCGACCCCTTTTTGGCTCTTTTTGCTTTTTGGCTCCTTTTTGGCTTTGAGACCGTGCCGGGCCTGTGACTCCTCCTAACGATAACTATGGTACTGCAAGCTGACCCTATTGATGTGCCAAAGCATCATCTCTGGGCAAGAAATCGATCGGCTTAGTCTAGGTATCGATTAGTTCGTTTTGAGAATGTGCCCACACATCTCAGCGACTTTCTCGGGCGCATGCTCGGCGGAGCATTGTTGATACTTCTCAAAACGCATGGCGGGATCTTCTTCCACTGCTTCGGTTGTGGCGCAAGCCCCTACCAGACTCATGGCGCTCAGAATTAAGATTGTTCGTATGGTGTTCATGGATGCTTACCTGTGGTTTTGTTGTCAAGCGCCGCCGAGCATTGGTACGGACAGCACACATGTTAGGAGAAATATCAGTTTGCCTCCCCGGAAGTTTCATTTTATCTTGTATCAAGGATCAAGTCTTGCGATGTCATACCGTCCAGGGGGGTCGGCACTTGCGACGCAACATCGAGGTATAGGTAGCGCGTCTGTTAGGGATTTAGTTTCCCAGTGTTGTTGATCACACTACGTTACGTGGCAATCGTCGAAGAACTGGGGGTCAAGATCAGTCGAATACGATCCCTTTGATTTCTTTTGCGGTGGCTTCGATGATTCGCGCACTCCGGACCCTAATATAATAGTTAGCAGGTGCGGACCGCCAAAGTCTCAGTCGCCCGAGAGAAGCACAAAAGTATCAAATTCGTCCTTCTTGTCGAATCCGTCAAAAGCGAAATCGAGGGGTCCGAGTGACTAAATCGGGCAATGGAAGGTTAGGAAACGCTAGTTGTAGGGGGGCTGCGGTTCAGCTGTAAGGGGCGCACCGATTGGGTGCGCCCCTAAAGTAAAATCACCGCTTTAGGATCTTGTCCCGAGATCAGATCACGGTGAGGACGCTGGCGGTGCTTCCGACGACTTGGTCGGTTGTAGTGACTGGATCAGGTTGCTCGCGCCCAATATGGCTGCTGGTCCTTCGAAACCCCCACCAGTGCCTTGGACGTAAACGCCGGGAATCTTGACAATGTCTGGGTTTTCTACGGCAGCGGATAGCACTGCTTTGAGCACTGCGAGTTGATACACCCGGTCACTGCCCAGCACTTCTGTTTGGGCCTTCTGACCGGTAGCGATCTCGATCAGTTTAAGCTTCTCACCTTCACCCTCCAGTCGTAGTTTCTCCTTGCGTTGTTCCGCCACCTGCACTTGGATTTGTGCCCGCACTAATTCGGCCTGTTGGTCCGCGGTGGCGCGGCTTTTCTCTACTGATATTCGCGTGTCCTGAGCCTTTCTTTCTTGGGTAAAGGTGTTTTCTAATTGGCGAGCCAATTGTTCGCGTTGCCGCGCCACCAGCAACTCCGGTGGGATGGCGGGATCGCCAAATCTCACTTCCTTAGTTGTGACGCCGGCTTTGTAACTTTCCGGATGAATACCTTGTTCGACTAAGGTCTCTAAGGTGTCGCGCTCTTCAATCAAATCCAGTACCTTGCGACCCGGTGCTCCCACTATGTTGCGCACGATGCTACGTAAAGCCGGCGTGACAATACGGTCTTCCACTTCTTGTAGCCCACCCACTGAGGCTACTACGCGTGGGGCAGCAGAAGCCTCTACCTGTACCACCACGCGTACGTCCTGCGGCACACGCCAGCCCTCTACTGTCACGACGATGGCGCGGTCAGCCGCACTCTTTGGCACGGGGATGTTTTCAGATTTCGCTTCCTGATTGATGGTGCCGTCGTTGTTCACTGTCAGATCAATTCGGCGTTTTTCGTATCCGCCTGCATACACCCAAGTCTGGGCACGGGTAGGAATGATCGTTGGGGTATAGGCTTTCTGGTTCAGATAGTATCTACCTGGTAACAGCGGCTCATTCCACACGCCGATACAGCCTTTCGATACGATAGGCACGGATAGTGCGGAACCACTACCGCTCGATCGCAAGGCTCTCGATTTACGTTCAGCGTCCTCGCATCCTTCGACCTCCTGCACGTTCGACTTGATTACCGCCACTTCGCCGGCTTTAACCTCCAAGGCATCCATAAGCTGTATGGCGAACAGATATTGATTGAAACGATATTTACCCGGTTTCAGTACCGTAAGTTGTGGACCTTTTTGCCCGCCATTTCGCAGGAAGAATTCTGCGTCCAACATTTGGCCGATCTCGGCATCCGGCCAACCCTTGGCGATGAACTGCTCCGGCGCTCAGCGGGTCACCATCTTTTGCTGTGACCAGGCCGTACTTTCCAGGCGGTACAGTGACCACTGGAGACCCTTCCACCTGAAACAACACATTTACAAATGGAATAAAATGGAAACCTGGTCCCAGAATCCGAGCTTGTGGTCCTTTTTGGTCATCGAACGCGATGATCTGGCCAGGCTTCATGTCGTCCCCAAGATAAATTCGTTTCAGATGCCCGATTTCTTCCTGGCCGATGGTGACGATGGAGGAGAACGCGGACGCCCCAATGGTCGCAATCCACAACGCCATACTACCCCATTTGAGAAAGCGGGAATGCGTCGTGCTAGTCTTCGCAAGAACGCCAGTAATAAGTGCGGCGAGCGCGAGCAGTACTACAAATCCAATATATCCCATGATGTCCCCCCTCGTATTGTCGTTTGTCTGCGCGACCTCGCGAGTGCTTGACACTGAACAAGATCATTCGCATGTTGCAGCGCTGTCGTCGATAAGACCAAGGTAGTGATACGCGCAACACTCCACGCAGAGACTAGGGATGTGCTTTTAAGTGTTAAATATAGTGTCAAATTTGGGTTTTTAAAGGACTGCGGTCAGGATCAAGGACTTGCAATGAACAAGTTCTAGGGCGTTTATGCTGGTTCCCTATGCAAACGTAATTAAGGGTTAAGCGGCCACACAATCAAGATCATCGGTATACCAACCAACACTATCAATACTTCCAGTGGTAGCCCCATACGCCAATAATCGGTGAAGCGGTATCCCCCAGGGCCCATCACTAAGGTATTGGATTGATGACCGATGGGCGTTAAGAACGCGCAGGATGCACCTACTGCCACAGCCATAAGAAATGGGTCAATACTGACGTCGAGGTTCTCTGCGATGGCGACGGAGATTGGTGCCATCACCAACGCAGTAGCGGCATTGTTGATGATGTCGGAAAGAAACATGGTCACCACCAGCACCAGACCTAACACTACAAAGACAGGCAAACCGGAAGTGAGCTCTACAATGCTGTTGGCTACCAAAGTGGTGGCGCCAGTTTGCTCCAACGCGCGGCCCACTGGAATCATGGCGCCAAGCAATATGATTACCGGCCAATCGATCTCTTTGTATATGTCGCGCGCGGGCAAGATGCCAAGCAAAACATAGACCACGATGGCGAGGACAAACGCTACCGCGGTAGGCATGATGCCGGCGACGCCTAGGGCGATTGCGGCTGCGAAGATGCTCAACGCCAACCCCACCCGCTGTGGACGGCCAATGCGAAGCTCGCGTTCCGCCAATGGCAGTAACCCTAAATGATTGAACATCTCTTCCATGGTAGCAGCGTCGCCTTGCAGTAACATTACATCGCCTGCTTTGAACTGCTGTCTGCGAAGCCTGCGACGCACCGCTTTACCCTGACGAGCTAGGGCTACTAGAGCAACGGCATTGCCGCTGCGACGCCTTAGGTAGGCCACATCACGTCCCTCTAGCGGTGACCGAACGGTAATTACGCCTTCGGCGAGAGTGAGGTCATCTGATGTTAAATCATAAAAAGCCTGGGTCGCGCTGGTGACGAGTTCCACACCCTCCTCATCGATGAGTTTCTTCACACCTTTGGGATCGGCACGCAAGATAAGTACATCGCCTTTGCTAAGGACATGATCGGCAGGGGTCGCCATGGCGCGACCGTGTCCGCGTGCCAAGCCGATTATGTCGATACCTTCACTGTCCAAGACTTCAATTGACCCGGGCGACTTACCGATCAATACACTGTCTTCTGGTATACGCACCTCAGTCAGATAATCGTCTATCGCGAATAGCTGTTGGGGCGCATTCTTGGAGCGACGCTCTTTCGGGATCAAATGCCACCCGAATAGGGTGATGAAGACCACACCTAACACGGCGACGACCAGCCCGACACCGCTGAAATCGAACATCAAGAACGGCGCATCGGCCACTTCGGCTCGATAACTTGCGATGATGATATTTGGGGGCGTACCAATCATGGTGGTCATGCCGCCCAGAATGCTGCCGAAGGCCAGTGGCATTAACAATATCGCAGGAGATCGGTTGTGTTCACCGGCGGTGGCGAGTGCCACGGGCAGCATCAGTGCCAGCGCACCAACGTTGTTCATGAATGCCGACGCGACAGTGACCACGGCGGTTAACGCTGCAATGTGCAACAGCTGATGTTCAGTCAGTGGAATGAGTTTTTGTGCAATAAGATCTACCACGCCCGAGTTTTTTAGTGCATGGCTAATCACCAACACCGCCGCCACAGTAATCACAGCGGGATGACCGAAACCGACAAACGCCTCCGAGGGGTCAACAAGTTTC
>JAOTYS010000152.1 GCA_029861795.1 Gammaproteobacteria bacterium
AAAGTATACGAAACGTTAGCAGGTGCCGGATGGTGTTTTTGTAGTGAGTGTGGCTCGTCTTTAGCAGGAACCGAAAAAGGCAGGATCACCACGGTAACGTTAGGTACGGTTGAAGGAGATCCAGGTATAAAGCCAGAGTCACATATCTTCGTAGGTTCCAAGGCTCAATGGCATGAAATAAATGATGATCTCCCGCAATTCGAAGAAAGGCCTTCGCGCGATGCAACACGAGGTGGACCTCTCAAATCATGATACACAAATCGATTGCGCTGCTGGCCCTGTTCTGGCTGGCATGCGGAGCGCTCGCGGCCGTGGGCGCAGCAACGGTCGGGACCGTGAAGGACATCAAGATTGCCGGTAACTACGTGTACCTGAAGACCGCGGTCGGCGACGAGGAAGTCTGGATCGCCGCGCTTGCGTCCGGAGTGGAGGCGGCCGTAGGCGACGAGGTGGAGTATCGGGGCGGCATGGAGATGCGCGACTTCCACAGCAAGGGCCTGGATCAGACGTTCGAGTCTCTCCTCTTCGTGGACACTATCCGCAATATCACCAACCCGGATCCCATCAAGGACAAGCCGATGCCGGCGGATGAAGTCCACCGCAAGCTTCGCGAGCCCGTGCTCGCGCCCACGGTTGGGGAGATAGAGCCCGTCGCGGACGGCAAGACAGTCGCGGAGGTCTTCTCGAATCGGGAAGCACTCAACGGTCAGCGCGTGCTGGTGCGTGCCAAGATAACGAAGGTCAGCCCGAACATCATGGGAAAGAACTGGGTGACCTTGCAGGACAGCACTGGTAGGGCACCAAACGACAAGATCATGGCGACCACCCGGGAACACGTCTACGCGGGCGACGTGGTGATCGTCGACGGCCGCGTGCGAACGAACGTGGACCTCGGCGCCGGATACCACTACGCCGTGGTGCTCGAGGAAGCATCGTTCACGGCACAACCATAGTCCACTTCGCCAGGCGCGTCCGCTGGCGTGTTGCAGGCGCAAGGGCGCCGATTGTCTTCCGGTGCAGGCGCCTCTTCGACATTGACGGTGCCGCAAGTGCGGCGCCGTCTGGATGCGCCCTCGTGGCGGGGTTTTCTTTGTCCGCTTGTGGCCGACTCCCGGCTGTCAGAGCAGAGTCTTTCTGGCGGTTTGACCGGCGGCTCTTGCGCACAAAACGGCCTATCAGATTTCAGTTTTCGTGAATTCTTGTCGGGCGTCGGCTATAGATTAACGAGCTGCCGGCGAGGTGATAATCTCTTGGCCGGCGGCAGACGACCCAAGCCGACGTACGCGTAATCACGTAGGTCTCGATGCTTGATCGAAGCTGATACGTTTTCTACGCTGGTTGGCCCACGGTCTGCAGGAGAAGCTGATGGGTTGGTGGGACAACTGCGGCACGACGGACCGAGAGACAGCTGAATTGGATCGCATTGAAGTTACGCTTGGTCCTCTAGCTGAGAACGTCCGCCAGACGCGTGCTTTGATCGGTGGCATTGAAATGTGTCACCACAAAGCAGAACGTTGGGTAGAGCGAATCATCGATGCAATAGGCTCCGGGCAACCCGGCGGTGGTCTCGGATCACGCCCTCAAGGTCAGCGCCACCCGATTGAAACCTCGTGGGCCGCCGCATGTGAAGCGCTCGCGGCATGGCACGAAGGGCAAATCAGCCATAAAGAGGACCGCGTTGCCCGCTCGAACCGATTCATAAAAATGACATCGGCCCTCGGTGTACCTAGCGAACTCAAACGGTGGCAAGTGAGCCGCGTTGAGCACCGTGTCCGCAGCCATATCGGGTGGCCAGAGAACGATCAATACCCGTTCATGGTGGAACCTCTGATAGCCGATCTGGCCACTGCAGTCTGTCCGACAGAATACAAAGACGATGAAGGATTCTGGCGCGAGACTGTGGATACAATCCTTCATGAACGCTCCGAAAACCTTGATAAGGAAGGGTTCATCGCCAAGGAAGGCTATCTCGAATCGGCAGACATATCCCTCGCGATAGCAATTGACATGTTGTGGCCATGCAACTGGAATTTCGAGTTAAACCTTTACACGGTACTTGAGGCAATTGGCGGGCAGTTAGTCCTTCGAAGACCGTTCGCAGCTTGCGCTAGGAACGTCCGCAGAGCGCCGGTTCTATATCAGATGGAGGGGCTCTGTCGTACGCTGGATACGTACGGCGTTGATGAAGAACGCGGCGAGCTGCCGTCGGTACATCAACGATTGGGGGCCGTAACGCCCGAGAAAAAATGGCTCACTGATTCGCTGGCGAAAACCATCAGAATGCAGCTTCACATCAGTGCTTGAAGGTCGGCTTGTGGGCCGTTCTCAGCCCGTCGCCAGCAGCAAATTCGAAGCAATCGAACGTCGGCTACTAGAGCAAGCTCAAGCTGGAGTGGTCGCCTGAACAGATCGCGGGCAAACTCTCGTCCATAAACAGGCCATAAAAGAACACTCTCATCACGTCAACTCCATGTACATAGTTAGCATTTGCAGCCTAATTCTAACCATCTGGCGAACACCGAGCAGGAATCGATCGACCGCCGAGAGATTAGGGGCCCGTTGTCGAGACCGACTGACGATTAGCAATTGCTGCTTGAGAAGAAGATTCTCCGCAAGGAGTGCCTTGGCGCCACCGGGTCCGAGGCACTTGGCAACGGTTGCGAGGAGATGCATGAGTAACAGGAAGACGGTCTTCATTGCCTTCCAGCGTAGGGCCGGAAGGGGACAGTGACAAGGCTGTCTATGTTATTGTTGTTTTGAGAGAATTATTAATTCGCTATGGACATCTCCGTAGTGACTCGCTGGGGTGTTACAGGACTTGAAAATACCCAAGTTGGGTATTATTATACCCAACTTGGGTATGAAAGCATCGGCAACCAAGGCGAACTCATCGCGCCCACGTCAGACAGGGGAGCAAAGTGGCTTGCTGCGTGGCTCGGCCGTGGCCGACGCTCTATTTACGTCGACACAACAGCGGGTACTTGCCCTTTTATTTGGCCAGCCAAACAGGAGTTTTTTTGTCACCGAGCTCATGTCCTTGGCCGACTCAGGACGTGGTGCCGTCCAGCGTGAACTGGGACGACTCGCGCAAAGCGGGCTGGTTACTGTTACCAGGGTCGGTAACCAGAAGCACTATCAGGCAAACCGTGATTCCCCCCTATTCGAAGAGTTGTGTAGCATAGTCACAAAGACTGTTGGGCTGCAGGCGCCCATCCAGACAGTGCTTGAACCTTTAGCCAACAGGATCAGCCTGGCACTGCTCTACGGGTCGATCGTAAAACAGACCGATACGGCGACCAGTGATATCGATCTCTTGCTTGTCTCTGATGAGCTGACATTGGAGGAGGTCTACAGCGTATTGGCACCCGTCGAGAATCTGCTCGATCGAACTGTGAGTCCGACACTCTATACCTCAAAGGAATTCAGCCACCGGCGAAAGACCAAGAATTCGTTTTTGGCTAGGGTACTCAAGGGTCCGTATATCGTTCTCATGGGATCCATCGATGGCGCATGAGAAGCTCGACAACCTTGTCAAGATTGGTCAGCTCAAGCTCGAAGATGCAGCACCTCAAGAGATTGCGGGACTCATTCGTTCGGGAATCGCTAGACTCACGGATGCGAGGAACGACTCGCTGAGTATCGAGTCGCGTTTCGACCTGGCTTACAATGCAGCACACGCGTTGTCACTCGCAGCGCTGCGGGCTAAGGGTTATCGATCCGAAAGCCGTTACCTGGTATTTCAGTGTCTCCGATACACACTCGAGTTGTCCAACGAACGGTGGCGCGTGCTTGATCAGGCACACCGGAAACGGAATGCGGCTGAATACGAAGGTGATGTAGATGTTGACGAGGGGCTAGTCGAAGCACTCATCCGGGTAACGGATGAAATCGCTGTGCGCGTCTCGAAGATTCAAGAGCATTAAGTCATCACTGCAGTATGAGGAATTATTTTTGTTTAGCAGCTTTCTCGTCTTGTTGACCTTGTCGATAAATGCGGCGGAGGTATCGAAGCTGTCGGTCTCCAATTCGTAATTCTCTCGTCACCGTATCATCGGCAAATACCTCCTCGTCCAGAGCAATCCCTATGCGAACCACCGGCACGATATCGTTAGCAAGCTGGGCATTGTGTTCAGTATTGGACGGCTGAAATCTGAGGGCCGCGCACACCGCGTCTGAGGCGCGGGCGAACTCGGCGACGAAGGGGTGGGTCTCATGGCCAGTGACTTGCTCTGCTGCGACGATGAAACCCAAACAGGACTCCTTCAACCGAATCACCGAACTCGATTTGTGCCCCATTCGTGTCCCACCCGTAGCTAACTGTCAGATCTTTCTTTGGGCGCGACATGTTCGACTCCCGTTGGGGACGCCACTCTTTATCCATCATAAGGCTTCGTTTAGGAACGTCCGCTTGCGACCCAGTAACTTATAGCTTCAATTCGCCTATAACCAGCCGGTCAGGTGATGGAATCGCGACAGGCAGAAAACGACCCATTGCGCCCATCTGCACAGCCGGGCGAGTGGCCCCTCACGCCCAGCTGGCTTGCCTTGGAAGCAAGGCGACTTCGTTTCTAGATACCCCCCACCAATTCGTGGGTGCGGGGGCTGAGAGCCAGTTATATCGACGACGGGCTTCAGGCGGAAGGCGGCCAAACGAAGTCGGGCCGTAGACCGTCGTAGACGGGACCACCGTCATCAGGGCGCGGCGCACCAGTGGACGCGTCGAAGAACGCATGGTAAGTCGCAGGCAGGCTCGCTGGATCATATCCCATGAGTTTCGGCACAATCACGCGGATTCGTCGTTGTTTGTCATCGAGCATAATTGGTGTGTCACATGTCGCGCAGGTGCACAGCTCGAGCGGCCCATTTGGATTTTGATCGTTGAACGGCTGACGGTTCAAGCCTTCGAGGTTTTCGACTTTCAGGTCTCCGTGGTTGAAGAAGACAACATGAGTCGTATCTTGCCCAGTAACACGCTTACAGACAGAGCAGTGGCAAGTGTGGTTGTCTATCGGATCGTTATCTGAATGCGTGTGAATATGATCGCACCCTCCAGCATACTTATGTGACATGGCTCGTTACCTTCTCTTGTTGAGGTTATATTCCGTGAATTATAAGGATCGACGACGTGATGGCCCGAAGCTCTTCGATTATACAGAAATCTCGAAGCCCAAAGGCTGTTTTGGCCGTCCAGAGCCGGTCGAATCGGCTGGCGACCCTAATCAGTCATTTGGGGGAAGCTCAAGGTAGCTAACCTAGCGATGAAGTCCAGCAGCTAGAAAAGTGACCCGGTGCGCCTGCCTCGGACTACTCGGCCGAATCGAGGTATCGCAAGCCCCCGGTCTTCACATAAAGCGTGCAACCGGAACCTGGCAATGGTGCATGCTTGGCACCCTCGGGGAATCTGAGCCAGCTGCCGGCCCCGTGCTGGCCCAACTCATCGCTGAGGACGCCGTCGATGACGAAGATCTCGGCGCCACCGCCATACTCGGATTCACTAGGCGCCGCACCGGTGGCCCAGCGTTCCATCCGCATCGTGTCCGAATAACCCGACTGCTCATAGAGCAGCTTGGTCTCGACACCGGGGGTCGAGGTCGGCTGCCAGGGGATTGTATCGGTCTGAACGGCCACATGCCGGCGTTCGCGACCCGGAAACTGCCGGAGCTTAACGAAGAGCACGCACCCATCTTCGGAAAACGGAGCGTGGCGAAATCCTTCGGGATTCAAGAGATAGGTACCTGCGGGCCAGTCCCCGTGCTCGTCTGAGAAGACGCCCTCGAGAACGAGGATTTCCTCGCCGCCGGGATGATCGTGGGCCGGAAACGTGGAACCCGGTTCGTAACGAACGACTGAAGTGACCTGGCCAGACTCGGGTGGGCCGACGAGATGAACTCGCTTTCGCCATACAGTGCGACTCGGGCTCGGAGTCCAATCTATCGAAGCAGTATCAACAGATACTTTTATCGTCAGATCACCGTTGAGTGATTCGTGCATCTGATTCTCCTACGATCAGAGTCTATTTGGCTAATGTCTGCTCTTTCAACCCTCGATGTACGCAAAACGGCACAAGCAACCCGTGGGGTAGCCCAAGGCCGAAGATGCAGCGCCTCAAGAGATTGCGGGACTCATTCGTTCGGGAATCGCTAGACTCACGGATGCGAGGAACCGAGCGCTACGATCGCAAGCTCGAGGACATCTTTTCCGTGCAGGACGACGTGACCAAGAGTGTGGCCACAGCGCTCGCCGTCGAGCTCACCGAAGGGGATACGGCACGCATCTCGAGTCGGCAGACGTCCAGCCTCGAGGCCTACGAGTACTACCTTCAGGCGGAGAACCTTCCGAAGTTTTCGCCGGAATCGAACGAGAAGGGGAAGGAGTTGCTGAAGAGAGCCCTTACTGTGGATCCAAATTTCCTCGCCGCGATCGTCGAGCTGGCGTGGAAGCACACATTCGACGCGCGATTTGGCTGGACCGACGATGTAGCGGGAGCCTGGGCGAGGGCCGAGGCCCTGAATGAGCAGGCCCTCGCTATCGATCCCGAGTCGGGACAGGCGTTACATCTGGCGGGCTACCTGAGCCTCTATCGGGACGGGGACTACGAACGCGGGGTCCGAATTGCGGGCGAGGCCGCGACGTTGGAACCGGGGAACTTCCAGGCCCACGCGGGCTACGGCTGGCTACTGTTGGCTGCGATGCGGAGCGAGAAGGCAGTGAACGAGTTCGAGCACGCTCTCAGGCTGAGCCCCAAGCGTCCCCTTTGGGTCGTAGACGCTCTCGGCCGCGGATACGAGATGCTTGGCCGGTACGACGATGCCGCATCCGCTTTCGAGGAGGTCATCGAACGCGGGCCATCGGTCGGACTAACCGCCGGCGACGCCCATGCGTGGCTCGCGCTCCTTCACGCGGCGCAAGACCGCGAGGACCAAGCAAGGGCGGCCATGGCGACGGCGCTCGAGGTGCTCCCGAGCCTCTCCGCCACCCAATACCGGCAGCGGATACGCATGAAAGATCCCAGCACGCTCGAGCAGCGCATCGCGGTGTGGCGGGAGCTCGGTCTGCCAGAGTGATGTCGGGTTGGCGGACTCTAGCGTGCTGCGAAGCCGCCGCTGACCACCGAGTCTCTCATCAGGTGGTCGGTGGGCAATCCCTAAAAAACTCGCTTGTCTCCGAGAAAAGAGTTGCAACGCTTTGTAGCAAACATCCAAAGATCAAGAGAGTATTGCATCAAAATGAAGAACGGAAGCAGTGCCGGTCTTAAAGGACGGTATTCTGATAGTAATGCTTAGACGTACTGCAACGGCTGATTCTAAGTTCGACCGGCGTGCCGTCCAATGTCAGGGCTGTGCGCTCAATTTCCAGAAGGGGACTACCTGCCTCTAAACCCAACAAAGATGCATCATGATTAGTAGCGGCGACTGCGCGCAGCTGTTCTTCTGCCCGATGAATAGTTATGCCGAACTGGGTTTCGTACAGTTCATACAGCGTATTCGGCAGGTCACATGCTTGTCGTTTTCCCAAGTCACCAAATAACTCGGTAGGCAGTATGATCGTTTCTAGAATGGTCGGCTTGTTATCAAGGTTACGGATCCGCTCGATACATACTACCCGTGCTCCACTCGAGAGGTTGAGTTTTGAAGCCTCCTGACGTGAGGCGCGTTTTCTACGACAGGAAAGCGTTTTAGATTCAGGTAAAATTCTGGTTCCACTGTCACTAACAATATGAAAAAAGTGGAATAGTGCCCGGTCACCATCGTGGGTCGCGACAAACGTGCCTCTACCTTGTCGCCTTACCAGCACATTGTTTTCAACAAGTTCTGTTATGGCTTTGCGGGCCGTTCCGTGACTGACATTTAGCTCCCGAGCAAGTTGCATTTCGCTTGGAATGATATCTCCAGGCGCCCATTCTCCCCGTGTCACCCGTGCAACAAACAAATCTTTGATCTGCATATAGAGCGGGATTGATCCCTTAGCAATTGAAAGTACCAAAACAAGCTTTCTCCTCTGTATGTCCAGAACGATTCAAGACATTCTTCAATGTATAGATTTTAAGACTTATATAAGAGTTGAGCAACACTTATATAAGACTAGTTGACTATATATATGCTTTAATGTAGTGTTCACACGAAACACCAGAAGGTGTCAGTTTTTCACCACTCTAGGAGAGGCTAATGATCGATTTCGTGGTTCACGATGAGGGCGACAGTGTTGGCGTTGTCGTTGTCGAAGGGGTGAAAGCAGGGGACAACATTTCCGGATGGATTATGGATCAGGACAAGGAGATCCAATTTACTGCGGCCAGCGATATTCCGATTGGACACAAGTTGGCGATCAAACCCATGAAAGAGGGCGATACGGTGATCAAGTACGGTGTGGATATCGGCAGAGTCGTGGCAGACATCGGCAAGGGTGAGCATGCCCATGTGCAGAATATCAAGACCAAACGCTGGTAATCAGCAGTGTTATATCAAGTCGTTACCCTCTTGGAGATAGAGAAATGTCCCTGGATTTGAGCAATACAACTTTTTTAGGTTATCGACGCGAGAATGGTCGCGTCGGTGTGCGCAATCACGTCATTATCCTGCCGGTTGATGACCTCGCGAATGCGGCTTGTGAAGCTGTCGCGAACAATATCAAGGGTACAATGGCGTTGCCGCATCCTTATGGCAGGCTGCAATTCGGTGAAGATCTTGACCTGCACTTCCGCACACTTATCGGTACCGGGACCAATCCAAACGTTGCTGCAGTGGTTGTGATCGGTATTGAAAACGGTTGGACTAAACGCGTCGTGGATGGCATTGCCGCTACCGGTAAACCGGTCACCGGTTTTGGTATAGAACAACACGGCGATCATGAAACGATTATGAAAGCCTCTCGGATCGCCAAGGAGTACGTTCAGAGGGCTTCTGAATTACACCGTGAAGAAGCGCCACTTGACGAGCTTTGGGTCTCCACAAAATGCGGTGAGTCGGATACCACTTCGGGCTGCGGATCAAACCCGACTGTGGGTAATGCCTTTGACAAGATGTACCCACATGGAACGACGCTGCTGTTCGGAGAGACCTCGGAAATTACCGGTGGTGAACACCTGGTGGCAGAACGCTGCCGTAACGACGAGGTGCGTGAACGCTTCATGTTTATGTTCAATCGTTACCAGGACATGATCAATCGTTACAAGACATCTGATCTCTCTGAATCACAGCCGACGAAGGGGAACATCGAGGGTGGACTGACAACTATTGAGGAAAAGGCACTGGGCAATATCCAGAAAATAGGCAAGAAATGCATGGTAGATGGTGTGCTTGATAAAGCAGAGGCGCCTACTAGTCCAGGACTCTGGTTCATGGATTCCTCATCCGCTGCCGCCGAGATGGTGACTTTGGCTGCAGCAGCGGGATATGTGGTGCATTTTTTCCCCACAGGACAGGGCAATATCATCGGAAACCCAATTATTCCCGTAATTAAGGTCTGTGCTAACCCACGCACTATTCGCACTATGAGTGAGCACGTTGACGTTGATGTTTCCGGTCTGCTGCGCAAGGAGATGACCCCGGATGAGGCAGGTGATGCGCTGCTGAGCTCAATGTTTCGAACCGTC
>JAOTYS010000655.1 GCA_029861795.1 Gammaproteobacteria bacterium
AGTGTACACGATCGCATTGCCCTCGCCACTCGCCTTATCGCCGCTGGCATAGTTGATATCCATACTCACCTTATACTGGTCATCGCCGCTGCCGGTGACCGTCAAGGTTCCTTGGTAGCTGCCCTTACCAGGTTGATGCCCCACCACCCGCCAGGCCCCAGAAAGGTCTACCTTGTCGCGCTCCTGCCACTCGCTCCATTCGGAAGTATTCAACGGATATAGTTCGCCAAGCTTTTCAGGGACCGACGTAGACGCGATTTCCCACCAGTTGCGATCGCGGCCTAACGCCTGATATTCGATGGTAGGCCACTGGCCAAGGTGGAAGTGAACATGTTTTAGCCAATCCTCCGTATCTCTGCGCTGCAGCGCGGTGCGCGCATAAGAGTGGCATCGCGCACACATCACAGCGAGGTCCGCGTCCGGAGGTGATTCCATCACGTTCCCTCGGCGCTCCAAGACATAGCGCCAACCTTGTGTCTCTGCCGGCGCGAGTCCTTGTGAGTCCGCGAGGTATTTTGCTAGCGTGTGGCGTTCGTCCGCCGTGATCTGCACCCCATGGACAAGCATCATGCGCACCAAAGTCATATCCCAAGCTTCGGGCGTTTTACGGACTTCGTTTATTCGACTGAGACCACCATCGTCCGTGGCCTGGTGACAGGCGGCACATCGAGCATTGAGAAGCGCCTTTGCTTCGGTTTGTGCCTGAACGGCGGCGCCAGGAGCGAGGGTTGCAAACAATGTCATCGTGGCTGCTACGATGACGGAGCACGGGTTGATACGATGCTTGATCATACTTGGCATCCCGATTTCTGGTCAGTTTGTAGGCAACTCGAGCTTGCTACTTTTCACAATCCATGTCAACGGCTTGCCCATTCTCTTCTACGGCAGCAACGTGCGATAACGCAACCATTGCCGGGCTATGCTGACATCATCCAATGATCGACCAAATCTTTCTGCCACGGTGTTAGTGTCGCTCACCCCGGAGCGTAGCAGATGCAACAATGGTACCAGCGGCACGCCCGCCACCTGCCATACACCTCGTGGGTGATCCGCAGTGACAACCACTTCTGCTAAGGCGACGAAATTGTCTTTGACCACGGGCCGCTCAACTATTTCGGGCTTACTTGCAAGCGGTGAGACATGGGCTCGCCTGTTGTCTGGCCAGCCTTGTCGGGCGCGCCAAAAAGGGCGATCCGACCACCTCTTCTCTTGTGCATAGAAATCCCGTCCAATTCGAGCATACCTCAGGAATCCGTGCGCTGCCCGGTCGCGAAAGAAAGTACGCGCCGTCTCCTGATCTTGAGGTCTACGCATAATAGTATTGACCACTGGCACTGCCGCGAGGCCCGAACCAAGCGCTTCAAAAATCCCGTGACCTGAGAGTGGATCTACTGCAACACAGGCATCCCCCACTCGTAAAAAGTTGCGCTCAGACTGCAGCATTGTAATTGTTGTGGCTGCACCGCGCGCACTCACTGCACCCACAGGCTGTGCGTTCGCGAGCCATTGCACCGATTCACTAATCGATTCCAATTTGTGCTGGTAGAACTGCCTAAGATCTTTTCTTTGCGGCAGGTCGCCTTTCGCGCTAGAAACCAAAAGCTGCAATGTAGCTTTATGCTGATGTCCTGCCGCGAACCAAGCCCAGCCATCGGGGAAGCCCGCGACCGCTGTCATACCCTTTGCACCCTGCGGCAGCGACCACTGCTGAGACAATGCGGTGCTTGCTGGACCACTAGTGCGCACGCCACCGAGCAGCGGTGCCTGTCGTCCTCGGGCCTCAATCAAGTAACCAGCGTGAAGTTGAACAGTGCCGGACGACGACTGACCGACCACGTCCCAGCCGTCCATTGCTGCAGAATAACTTTTCACCCGGGCCTGGTATAAGCTAACGCCTGCAGCCACCACATCGGCCTGCAACGCTTCATCGAAATCCAGCCGATTGACGATGCGCTCCCGATTTGCCGCTGTGCTGAAACCATTCCAATGCGCCTGCCGCACGACCTCGCCTTCGAGTTTACTTATGGCGGTGTTGAGTCCCGCCGAACGCAGCGTCTCCACCGCTCGTGCAGATATGCCTTCCCAAGTCTCGATACGTCGCGCTGCTGTGATCATCGCCACTTTAAAGCCGAGCCTGACAAGCCCCGCAGCAGCAATACAGCCTGCTGGGCCAGCACCCAGTACTGCAATGTCACACCGATCAATCATGCTGGCAATACCAGTGAAGAGTCACGACTAAGTTCGAACTCCCGTGAACGCGTTGTCACACTTAATCTTGGTCTAGACTCAGACAGTATAATAAGTGATTCCCTGACGACCACAGAGACAGTCAATGAAGTCAGTGCGCTACGAGCTCACTACCGGCGTCGACCGAGAGTTGGTCAGTTTGCGTCGAGAAATCGCGAAGCTCAAGAACCAGGTGCGTGAAAATGAACGGATTTGGACCGGCTTCCGTCGTATTCAAGTGGAATGTGTTAGCGCCGAATCGTTGCCCAATCTGATTACTGACTTGGTAGGGGGGGGCCGTCGCGAGTTCCCCGATGTTGACTGCGTCAGCATTGCATCC
>JAOTYS010000656.1 GCA_029861795.1 Gammaproteobacteria bacterium
ACAAGATGCGGATGAGCCACATCTACCAGCCAGTCATGATTCGTGAGTTGCTCACAAATAACGGAAGTGCCGCCGTAAAGACCATTGCTACGTCTTTGCTGATGGAGGACCGCAGCCAGATTGAGTACTACGAGCAAATCACAAAAAACATGGTCGGGAGGGTCCTCACCAAGAACAGGGGCATCACGCGTAAAGACGGGAGTAGCTACTCCCTGGAAGGGTATGCTGAACTTACGCATAGTGAGGTGCAGGAACTTGTCGCGCTGTGCGATCAGAAGATTTGCGAGTACATAGAGGCGCGAGGCACAGCGATCTGGGCGCACCGGAAGAGGTCCGGCGGCTACATATCGGGGACGTTGCGCTACGAAATTCTCAGGCGCGCGAAATTTCGATGCGAGTTATGCGGTGTATCTGCCAGCGAAAAGGCACTTGAAGTAGACCATATTGTGCCGCGAAACCTGGGTGGGTCGGATGATGAGACCAACCTCCAGGCCCTTTGCTACTCATGTAATGCGATGAAGCGCGACCGGGATGACACGGACTTTCGAGGTATAAGTGAACTGTATCAACATCGGGTAAACGGATGCGTGTTCTGCCAGATTGGCTCTGATCGGATCGTTGACGAGGACGACCTTGTGATCGCGGTTCGGGATAATTATCCAGTAACCGACCTTCACACCCTCATAATCCCGAAGCGACACGTAGAGGACTATTTCGCGCTGTTTCAGCCAGAGCTCAATGCGATTGATCGGATGATGCAGAAATGCCGTGCGACGATAATCGACACAGACGCAGGGGTGTCTGGATTCAATATGGGCGTCAACTCCGGCGAGGCTGCCGGTCAGACAGTATTTCACTGCCACGTCCATTTGATACCACGACGAGTCGGTGACGCGGAGCAGCCGCGCGGTGGCGTTCGCGGGGTAATTCCAAGCCGTCAGTCCTATGAAGCAAGGTGATATCGATTAAGGTGAGATTCTGGCTGGGCCGGTAGAACAGGTCTGTGACCCCCGATATATGGTCGCTCATCAACCTGACGCGGCGTCTGTTATCGCAGAAACTATCTGCATCATATGAATCTAGGTACTTGCCATAATTGGAATTACAAAGGTGCGGCGGCAAAATGCGATGATGAGGAGAGAATAACAATGAATCGCAACTTTTTCGTAATTCTGATTTTGGGGTCGGTTCTAGTGGCCTGTTCAACAACAGTACAGCAGGCCGAAGTAAGAGATGCGATAGAAATTACAGACAGCTCAAGGGTCAAGCCAATTGCAATAACCAAGGTCGCTGCAAAGATAAGGCGGGGGACCGTAGTTGGAAATTTGGGGGTTGGAGCTTTTTGTCTTGGCTCCGACGAAGTGAAATGGCGGTCTGGCAATAAAGTGTATCTGTCAAATGAAGATTTGGTTGATGTATTTCGCGAGGAACTTGAATCGAATGGGTGGCCTGTTGTGGGGTCTACTGAAGACTTGTTTGAAGGTTATGACATAAGCGGCGCGGAGGTCTTGGTCGCAGCGCGTGTAACAGACATCGAAAGTAAATTTTGTGCTCCAATGGCTGGGTTCGGAAACTGGAATTTAAAGGGTTCAATGCGCATGGATGTCGAATGGCAAGTGTATTCTCCTGCGAGGAGGACTCTAATTGGAACGATCGAAACACAAGGTTCAGCCGATATTAAGAAATCGAGCGACGACACAAATTGGGAGCTTTTGAGCGAGTCTTTTGCGCTTGCTGCAAATAATTTGATCGCCGACATTCGATTTCTCGAGATGGTTGAAAAATCTAGTGGTCTTGCGAAAGCCCCGGAATCATTGGGTGGGGACTTGATTGATAACAAGCGAGTATCCTATTTGACGATGGAAGCAGCCTTGGCTTCTGCAAAGCAGTCGACGGTAACAGTCAGAACTGCTCAAGGGCACGGTTCCGGCTTCGCTGTAGGCGACGGTAGTTATATTTTGACAAACAGCCACGTTGTAGGAGACGCGAGTGCCGTAACATTAGTCACTTCATCAGGTTTATCAATAGATGCCGCGGTGGCTCGTGTTTCGAAAGAACGAGACATCGCAGTGGTCAGAATTGACGGGCTACGACTGCCTCCATTACACATCAATAGAGCAATTCCTGATTCTGGTGCGCGTGTCTATGCCGTCGGCTCGCCATTAGATGAAACTATGAGTGGATCTGTGACTTCCGGGATAATTAGCGGCAGTCGTATCATGGATGGGTATCAGTGGATTCAGAGCGATACTGCAGTTAGTCCAGGTAATAGTGGAGGTCCGTTGCTGGACGCCGACGGGTCAGTCGTTGGAATATCGACTTTAGGATATATGGCAGGAGGCTCTCAGGTCGGGTTGAACATGTTTATCCCAATCCAGAACGGTCTGACATTTGTAGGATTACGCGTTAAATAGCATCAACACCGACTTAACTGTATAAAGCGGCGGCAAAGAAAACCCGCCTAGGGCGGGGTCTTTTGCGGGCTGCGAAGTGTTCGTGTAGAGCCGACAGCAAACATTACACGACCAGCGGAAACGGCTCCGCGTATAAATCCAAGAT
>JAOTYS010000657.1 GCA_029861795.1 Gammaproteobacteria bacterium
CTCAGTTTTAGTCAGCGTTCGGATTACGATGAGAAGTTGCTTCTTGGCCAAACCAGTCCTCCTCTTCCCATGTATTAAAGTATCCTTGCTTAGCGAGCGCTTTCGTATCGTTCAACCTGAATATCGTTCGCTCGTGCACGTGCTTGCGCGAGTTCGTAAGCAAGTTGGATGCGCATGAGATGGTCCATCTTAGGTCCAAAAGCCTTCTCGATGCGCAGCGCCATCTCTGGTGTGAGTGACGCACGGGCGTTTAGCACATTCGAAAGCGCAGGCCGAGTCACGCCGAGCGCCTTGGCCGCATCGGTCACGGTAAGCTCGAGCGGCTCCAAGATCTCGTGTCGAATGATCTCGCCGGGGTGTGGGGGATTCTTCATGGGCATGGCTATTTGTCCTCAGTGATAGTCCATCAGATCTACGTCCAACGCATCGCCCTCTTCGAACCGGAAGATGACTCTCCAGTTTCCAGATACCGAAATGCTCCAGTTGCCCTGTAGTTCACCCCGCAGCCGGTGAAGCCGCCAGCCGGGGAAAAGGCGAAGCTCGGTGATCTGTTCGGCGGTATCCAGTGCAATAAGGATGCGTCTAAGCCTTGGGACCAGGTCTGGCTGGATCTTGCGCCCGTCGTCATGTTCAAACAGCCGCTGCAGTCCTTTATGGCGGAAGCTGGCGATCACCTGGATAGTGTAGCGTGTAAAGGCACGCTTATCAAGCGCGCAAAGTCTGTTTACGCGCCGGGGCGGGCAGGATGCCGTTGCGCCGGAGGATGTTGCTGACCGTCTGGTCCGAGACGGTCTGACCAAGGTTGGCCAGGGCTCCCACAATGCGATCGTAGCCCCAGCCGGCATTCTCGTTGGCCATCCGGACGACCAGCTGTTCGAGCTCGGGCTCGATGGGCGGCCGTCCAGGGTAGCGGCGCGCCTTTGAACCATCGAACTTGCGGGCGACGAGCCTTCGATACCAGCCTAGAATCGTGTCCAGCTTGGCGGTGTTCGCCACCTGCTCAAGCGCTTTGCGGCCGAGCTGGTAGTCAATGTCGGCGAGTGTCTTCTTTTCCGCCCGCGCTCGGCTAATAGATCTTCAATATCACGGGAGCTCAAATTTAAGCGATTGTAGAGTCAAACCGCGTGTTGAATGATCTCCGGAGGAAATCGGTGGCGTTTGTACAGGGATTCGGATCTTTTCATCCTGTGATTATTGTTCGGCCGCCATTAGCTTGTCAGTACCCCATCTCGCAGCGTCTAGCTTGAAGCCGCGCCAAGAATGTCATCTGTGATCTTGCGTTTCCGGTATCACTTTTGGATGGACATCGAACCGTGAGCAAAACGTGATGTTTTCGTGACCCCTGAATCTCTCTTGTCGTGCAAAGTTAGCTCGGTGCGTGCAATGCGTCATCCTCCAGCTCATAGGTGAGTATTCGCACGTGTACGAAGCTGGCAGCCTCACAAGTTCTGGGACTCGCCGGTATGTAAGCACAAGCAACATAGAGGCAATATTATGCGTATATCACGACGAATATTTTTTGGTTTAGTGTTGTTACCCAGCCTGGTATTCACCACGGCGCAGGGCCAAACCAACGATGACGACAATGCGGCGGGCGCGGTCTATACCATGTCGAATGCCGTCGAGAGTAACAAGGTGTTGGTGTTCAATCGCGCCAGTGACGGCACACTCAGCACGGCGGATGAATATGCCACCGGTGGTTTAGGTTCGGGCGGTGGTTTGGGTAATCAGGGCGGACTGGTGTTGAGCAAGAGCGGGCGCTGGTTGTTCGTGGTCAATGCTGGCAGCGACCAGATCTCAGTGTTCGCTGTGAGACGTGACCGTCTGGTACTGGTGGATACCGTCAACTCGGGCGGTACTCAACCGGTGAGTGTGACTGTGGATCGTAATCTTTTGTACGTGCTCAATGCCGGTAGCGACAACATCACCGGTTTTGAAGTGGGTCGTCACGGCCGGCTTGTGCCGCTACTGGGTTCCACGCGCCCTCTCAGCACCAGCGGCACCGCACCTGCACAAATCGAATTCAGTCCCGACGGGCAGCTGCTGGTGGTAACCGAAAAAGCCACCAACCGCATCGATACCTACCTGGTTGGTGAAGACGGCTCGACTACGGGACCTCTCGTGCACGCCTCGGTGGGGGCCACGCCTTTCGGATTCGCATTTGATCGTCACGGGCGGTTGATCGTGTCCGAAGCCGCCGGTGGTGCATTCGAGGCCAGCTCGGTGACGTCTTATAATGTCGCGGCAAACGGCGCCCTGCAAGTAATTAGCGCGGCGGTACCCACGACCGAGACGGCCGCATGCTGGCTGATAATTACACGCAATGGTCGCTTTGCCTACACCACCAACACCGGTTCCGGGTCTGTGTCGGGATTTCGTATCGACCGTGACGGCAGTCTGTCTTTGCTCGACCCCAATGGACGCAGTGGTGTAACCGGTGACGGTAGCGCCCCGATTGACATGGCCTTGTCGCGTAACAGTCGTTTTCTGTATACGCTCAATTCGGGTAACAATACGCTCAGTGCATTTCGTGTCGGTGCCAATGGCACTTTACAT
>JAOTYS010000658.1 GCA_029861795.1 Gammaproteobacteria bacterium
CAGTCGCCTTCGTCGCAACTTTGTTAACAATCTGCCCCGGCCGTCGACAATTCATTGGCACGGAATTCGTATTGAGAATTCGATGGACGGCGTTCCAGGTCTGACTCAGGAACCTGTGCCACCGGGCGGCGAATTTATGTACGATTTCGTTGTACCCGATGCAGGCACTTATTGGTATCACCCGCACAGAGACTCTCTAGAACAGTTGTCCCGCGGATTGACCGCCCCGCTGATCGTGAAAGAGCGCCAGTCGCCTGATGTGGATGCCGACCTTGCGTTGATGATCAATCAGTGGCGGCTTGATGCGAATGGACAGATCGTTGAGTATTCCGATACCTTACGATCCCAAGGTCGTATCAGCACTCATCTGACCGTCAATGGGAAGCCAACGCTTACTTGGAGCAGCAAGCGGAACCATCGGCTTCGATTGCGGCTGATCAATGGAACTGTCGGGCGAACGCTTACGATTACACCACAGGGACTAAGTGGTTACGTGATGGCGCTTGATGGAATGCCCCTTGCATCACCTCAAACGCTTTCCAGTGTCATACTGGCCCCAGCACAGCGCACAGATCTTATTGTTGATGTCGTTTCCGAAGACGGCGATATTGCCTATCTGCGTGGCGATGACGGTCGTGCGTTGGTTGCCTTCCCGGTCACGGGTACCGCTGGGCGGTCACCTAGACCGGCTCCAAAGCCGTTGCCTCCAAACCGAGAAACTCCGCCAGTTCTATCTAATAGCCGCCAAGTGGATTTGCGGATGCGTGGGGGCGCTCGGAATTGGACACTAAATGGAGTATCGGGCATGCCTGACGATCCATTGATAGAAGTTGAGCGGAACGAAACCGTAATTGTGCGAATGTTTAATGAGAATGGCGCTCCGCACGCTATGCATATGCACGGGCACCATTTTCGGGAAGTTAATGGCACTCGCCTGGGGCCGCTTCGCGACACAATCCTCATGGCGCCAAATCAGCAAATGTCCATCGCGTTTGTTGCAGACAATCCCGGAGACTGGATGTTTCATTGTCACATGCTGGAACACATGGCAGCCGGTATGATGACTTGGATTAAAGTGCTAGGGTGATTGTCAGCCAACTTCGACTTATGATGGCTAACAAAGGGGACAAACAGGTTGAAACGCACTCAAATCCGGACTCTTCTGCTCGTCGTGCTGTTAGGATATTCTTTGACTGCGTGCGGAAACCAAGCGGATCTGCCGACAAAACCAGTAGCGTCGCAGACAACCGTAGTCGACGTTATGGCTGCTTCGTCAGTCAGTAAAGAAGCACACGCGGGTGGGTATGGAAACCCGAATATCGTGTTTTTCTTCGTGTTGGCTTATCTAGCTGCACCCGTGGTGTTATGAATCTCTGACCAAAATGACGAATTCAATGTAATCGGGACGCGTTTCTTTTGGACGTTGGCGCTATGTCGTCGCCAAGGCCTCAAGATGTTGAAGCCATCAGGCCAGGTAGGCCATTGAATTCGATTCTTTATCTCGAATGTCGGCTCTTTCGGATACCCACTGGGTCTTTCGCTAGGCAGAAGGCGCACGCCGCACTTCGTTGTGTCTAGCCCCCTAGTTCTGGGCCATTTCTGATTAGAGTTTCCGGCACTGGCGGTCGCAGGATTGTGCGCGCAAATTCCCTCTAAATCCGCCACCGAAAGCGGACGAGACACGATAGATCAGTTTCCTAGCCACACATGGCACACGTTCACGTTTCGCGAGAATAGCTTAACTGACATCCGCACCGGTTACGTTGGGTAGCGCCACCGCCCCAAACCTCGGAAAGATGTATGTCTCTAGTGTCGAGAGAAATGCAGCACGGTCCTTCGGGTTTTTCCAGGTTGGTGATAGCTCGACATGTGTTTTGCGTGCAGCTTCTTCAAATAACAGGACGCTCTTTGTCTTACGCCTATCTGCCAGTGGATCCCCCCCGGCGCGCGCTATTCGTTTTATGCTCCAGTGCCAGTTCGCGTGCTTCCGCCAACGGGACAACTGGCGGGATTCCCAGACCCATCTCGCGCCTCTTGCCGCGGATTAAGAGGCGTTGAACCCAGAATCGGGGTTAATCTAGGTGTTCTGCAAAGTCGTGCGACTGCCGAAGCGTCGCCACTATCTGTTAAAGACGAGCACCTCGCGAAAAACGCACGACAAATGCTTTGATTCAAAATATATTGGAGGTGCTATCGATGGCATAGTGGTGACGGGACAAATCTGTCTGGCGTTAGCATGTTGTAAGACCCTGCGTCGACAAGGAGAGACTTAATGGAAGCGTTTCATATATTTTCCCCCGGCTCTGCGGACATGGAAGATATAAAAGTACGTAAAATCGAAGTGGCGGACGTCCTTGATGCACTAAGACTGGGTTTTGAAGACTTTATCGCACGGCCATCGCATTACATATTTCTCGTCATCATATACCCGGTTATCGGCATTTTGTTGTTTACGTTTGCGTCTGGTGGCAATGCCTTTCAGCTGCTTTTTCCGCTTATGTCGGGGTTTGCGTTGATTGGACCTATCGCTGCAATTGGTCTCTACGAGA
>JAOTYS010000659.1 GCA_029861795.1 Gammaproteobacteria bacterium
GACAATACGATGATCGCCGCTGAGCCGATAAAACAACCATACTCATGTAAAGTATCGAAATCCAGCGGTATATTCCCCAACGATGCCGGCAATATGCCTCCAGAGGCACCACCGGGGAAGTAACCATAGAACTCGTGGTCGGGCAGCATACCCTCGCAGTATTCGTCGATAAGCTCGCGCATAGTGATGCCTGCAGGCGCCAAGTGCACACCTGGTTTGTTCACCCGCCCGCTAACGGAAAAAGAACGCAAACCCTTACGTCCATGACGACCCTGATCAGCGAACCATCCCGGGCCTTTCTCCACAATATCCCGCACCCAAAACAAGGTTTCGCAGTTGTGTTCTAACGTTGGGTGACCGAACAAGCCCACTTCAGCGACAAATGGCGGACGTAGTCTTGGCATGCCACGCTTGCCTTCAATCGACTCGATCATCCCTGACTCCTCACCACAAATATACGCACCTGCGCCGCGCCTTAAGTAAATCTTGGGTAATGGCACCGGAGGTTGGGCTTGCAGCGCGGCGATTTCCTCGGCCAGCACATTCAGCACCACTGGGTATTCATCACGGACATAGATATAGGATTCTTCAATGCCGACGGCCCACATGGAAATCAACATCCCCTCCAGAAACCTGTGGGGATCTTGCTCCATATAGAAGCGGTCCTTAAATGTTCCGGGTTCACCTTCGTCGATATTGACCGCAATCAGACGGGGAGCCGGTTGCTCACGCACTATGCGCCACTTGCGTCCCGCGGGGAACCCAGCCCCACCCAGGCCGCGCAGGTTCGAATCTTCGAGCGCCTTGATGATATCTTCCAGCTCACGCTTTCCGTTCACGCATTGTTGCAATAACTGGTAACCGCCGCCGCCGCGATAAGCATCGTAACGGACACACCCGTCAGGCTCGTCGGGGTTTACGAGTTTCTGTTTGACAACAGCTTTTACTTTTTCCGGGCTCGCAGAATCCACCGGGTTCTTGCCGACGACTGCCACCGGAGCCAGGTCGCAGCGCCCAACGCATGGCACCGGCTGAACCCGTATTCCTCCTCCCAAACCTTTTTCCAGGGCTTCGATCAGCTCACCGGCGCCGAACATCTCACAGGTAATGGAATCACACACGCGAACGGTCAACGGTGGTGGCGCTCTCTCGGTTTCCTTGATCACGTCGAAGTGATGGTAGAAGGTGGCAACCTCATACACTTCAGTGTGGGCGAGTTGCATCTCGTACGCTAAGGCGACCAAGTGTGCGGCAGAAATAAAGCCGTAGTGATCCTGGATCTTATGAAGGTGCTCGATCAAAAGATCGCGACGACGAGGCTCGTCACCCAGCAATTGCCGAACTTGCTCAAGGGCCGCCTCATCGGTAGCGCGACCCTTAGGTCGGACACGAACTCGGCCCTTGTCGCCCCGTAGTTCCTTGTTTGACATTGATATTTCCCGAAACTAGTGAAAGGTTGCCGCTGTACGGACATTATAAATCGGCTGACCGTATTCAGGCACACAAATCGCCGTTCGCCAGAGGGAGGGGATGCGGCGGGAAAACGCCTATCCCACCACACCTTATAACTTTTGAAGAAAGGCTACCTAGATTGGTAGACGATCTGCACAGCAGAACTTCTGCCTGAGGGATTTAGCTACAGGCCCCTTGGCTGCGTACCACCACCCGTGGCTGATCCCAAATTCCTACGTCCCGCAATCGTGTCACCGAATGACTGACAAAGTCCTGAAATGAGATCGTTGGTCTGTCTTGCTTGGAAAACACTTCGCCGTCGACACGTATCTCAGCGGACACTAGCTGCTCGTTACAGTAATTTCCCACTGCCTGCACAAAGTAACCCGAAATTCGGGTACTACACCCTACGCTGCCCGTTTCCCTAACCTCCACATCAACTATTCCATGCTGCTTAAGGCGCTCAACACCATGATTCACGGTATCGCGAAACGATGCACCGACGGTGAGCAGCTGGATCTCCGCTGTCACATCCATTGCTTGCTGCTCAGGAAGAACACCCTTATCAATGAACACACTAGCCCCTGCATATTTGCAGTCCTGATATAACCCAACAATCGTAGCTTGAGATCCGTGTGCCACTGAGGCAATAAAGAACAATAACGACGCGAGAATTTTCATGATCACCACCCCTCTGTTTGATGCCAATGCAGTTGTCTACGCTGGTCAATAGTTATAAAAACAAGTACTACAGTAAAAACCACCTCGGATGTCGCACCCCCAGCGACTTCACATTAGACGCGACCTCTATCAATAAGCCCCGGAGTCGACAAACCCTACTCTAAACTGACCGCCGCGATCCGGCAACATGACTGCAGCAGAAATTGCCTTTTAGCGCGAGCCGCAGTACGCCCAGGACATATTTCTGTGCCCAATACGAGTGTTGTGCACTGTTCTCAGCCCCCCTCAGCAACACCGTTATTTGGGATCTATAATAGTGAAAGACCTAACACGCTGACGATTTGCCGGTCACCGTAACCGTGCTCTGCACCAATCGTTAATCTTCGCTATGACAACACTGAGTACG
>JAOTYS010000661.1 GCA_029861795.1 Gammaproteobacteria bacterium
TCGCGTAGCACAATCCTTAAACCCGGATACTGCGCCAAGGCGGCGAAAGGAGCTAAGACCTGGTTCGAGGTAAGGAATTCGATGCATGCCCGGGTAACACTTGGTACCGGGGCACGCGCCTATCCCGGCCCTGGCGCGGTCTCGAACGCCTGCACTTGCGCTTCACTCAACTGAAAAAACGGGATCGGAGTCACCCTTTTTTCATCGCTCCAGCGCGGTGTCCAGCCGCCCGATCCCTGCGCCATTCATCCGCGATCCTTGCTGCAATATCCGGGCTTCTAGTCGGGACTGTGACGTAGCGATCACCCATGGCGATGGCAACGACGATCCCAAAACTTGGGTAAGACAAGCTTGCATTTCGCGCCTCCGATCCACGGTTTTACCTCGGGGTGAGCGACTCGCCTTTGTCGGGGCTTCAACGAGGGCAGACCCACCACCTATTTCCTCACACTCATGGGGGGATCGTTTAGTCCTGACGATGGGGGCGTTGAGCTCGTCGCTAAGTGCGACTGTACTGACGTGTAGCGACGAACGGGTAGGGGGCTGATCGGTTTAGTAATTCATTGAAATATTCGGTAAACGGATCAAAGCGTGTACAAACATAGTTGTCCGCTGCCATAGCTTTCAATCGAGACGTCCATACCGAGATTTAGGAGCGCCTGATCATCAGCGAAGGATCCGACTGCCTCAGGTAGTGCTGGGGGCGTCAGATACATCTCGGAGAACCGTATGTGCGGAACATCACCCTGGTTGAAAAACCCCACGCAAACGTTGAATACCTCATGCAGGTTTTCTGATACGCCGTCCGCCAGAGCGCCGTGCTTGACCTGGTCCGCTGCAACGCCGGGGGGGATCATGGTCAACGCGGCACCGGCGTGACTGGCGAGCGCCAGATCGAATACGCATAAGGCATTGATTGCCCCACCTTGATTGATATAAACGCCAGTGGCGACCGGAGAATTACGGTCGATCTTGGTATCGCCGGCAGGTTTAACGACGGTTTTTTTACCTAGCAGGATCGTGAACAGGTTAGCGACCGCAGCCGGTGTCGGCAATCTGAATATCGTATCCATGCATTTGCCTCCCTACTATTTCGGGTCCGCTAATCCGGATATTTATCGAATTCCTTCCCTCGACCAAGGTGTTAACTCCTGTTTCGCCGCCTTGGCGTAATATCCGGGCTAGTCCCCAAGCACCGGGGTCAGGGTAGACTCGATGGTTTCCGGTGTGAAGGGTTTGGTGATCAAAAAGTGAGCTCCTGCTTGTTTTGCAGCGGCGCGCATCTCGTCGGATGCCTCGGTCGTGACAAACCCAAAGGTGACAGTACTACCATTTGCCCGGAGCGTTTGTAACAGCTCCAGACCGGACATCTTGGGCATGTTCCAGTCGGAAATCACCAGGTCAGGTAGTTCTTTCGCGACTGCCTGGACGGCGTCTGCGCCGTTTTCGGCTTCGGCGGTGTCGTGATGACTAAAACCGGCCATCCGCAGGCTGCGCTTCAGCAGCGTGCGCATTGCTTTGCTGTCGTCAACAATTAGGATCTTCATTGCGCCCCCAGTTTTGCCAATGTGCTAGACCAAGTATAGCCCGGCAATTCGCACATGCTCTTTCCGCAATGGCGAAGGAGTCAATAATAGTTCACGCCGAATGCCGGTCGTTAACAGGTTTTATTCAACTTACCTATCGGCTTTCGAGCCAAAAACTTTACCCCGGCGCACATTTGAACTAGGCAATGGCGCGAAAATATGAGCATTTGTCAGATAGCACGGTTTGGAATTTGTCTTGTCCACTTAGATTGTTTTCCGACATGCCCAAAAACAGATAGCCGCCTGGCCGGAGCAAGCGGTGGATATTCAACAAGACGCGCCTGCGGTCAGCATCGGAAAAATAGATCAGTACATTGCGCAAGAAGATGACATCCATTTGAGGTAGCGAGGTTTGTGGGTCGAGTAGATTGATCAAACGAAAGTCAACCATCGCGGCAAGCTTTGGTACGATTCGCCACGATTCGCCGTCACGTCGGAAGTGCTTATCGCAGATTAGGCTCGGCAGCCCGCGTTCAATCTCATACTGACAATACACGCCTTCCCGCGCCTGTCTGATCATCCGGCTGGAGATGTCACTCGCGATTAATCGCACTGAATGACGCGCCGCCCCCGGGAAATGGTCTCGCAACAGCATCGCAATGCTGTACGCCTCCTGTCCGCATGCGCATGCTGCAGACCAGATATTGACTCTATCGTTGCCGCTGCGGCGCGCGAACAGCTCTGGCAAAATCGTTGATGTCAGAACCTCGAATGGGTAGACGTCTCGAAAGAATGATGTTTCGTTCGTGGCGATGGCCTCGACGACACGAGTTTGCAGTTCAGTCGATCGTGGGTCGCGCATCCTGAATACCAGTTGGGCGACGGAGGTCAACCCTTCCGAACGGCAGATCGGTTGAAGTCTTTGTTCCACAAGGTATTCCTTGGACTTCAGGACGATTCCCGAGCGTGTCTGTACCAGCTTGGATATGTAGTCAAAGTCGC
>JAOTYS010000660.1 GCA_029861795.1 Gammaproteobacteria bacterium
ATACACCGCGAACAGGATCGTGCGCGATCAGTTGCTGCAAAAGCTTTTCTCTACTCATCGTAATCCTCCTCAAGAATCTTGATTTCCTCCGGAACTACTTTAGGGCTTAGCATTCGCCCGAAATCGAACCGCACACAACACCGGAACTGATCACCAACTCCGGATTAGTTATGATCCCACTGATGGTGGGGAGACTGATCATAGGCCTATTAAATAATCACGGTCAACAAACATGCGATTCGCGACCTACTCCTTGGCGTGGTGCTACCACTCGAAATACATGATACATGTGGCGACTGGCCGTTAAAGGCGGCCGGTTGCTGAATGCAACAGGCCGGCTAAAGCGGCGGGTCTCCTCGAAACTCATGAGGCCCCTCATGCGCCGACGACGCCGCCGTCGGCCAACATTACGTGTCCCGTGATGTAAGACGCGTCCTCCGACAATAGAAAGGCAACCGGGCCCGCCATCTCGTCAGGTCTCCCCATGCGTCCCATGGGAATATGCGGCAGCAGCCAATCGATGGCCCCCTGATCGCTATCGGCATGAGCGATAAAGCGCATCGATTCACTCATCGGCAACACCTCGATAAAGCCCGGTGCCAACGCATTCACACGGATTCCATCGGGCGCAAGCTCGCACGCCAAATAGCGGGTGAAGGCCTCCATAGCCGCCTTGGATGCACCATACATCGAGCCGCCTGGCAGGCGCCCAATCCATGCGGTAACACTACTGATATTGACGATGGATGCGCCCGTTCCCAAGTGGGGTCGCGCCGCCCTGCAAACTCTGGCCATCCCGGCGAGATTGACATCCCATACCTCGTTCAAAGCCTCCTCAGTAAGATCCTCCACATACCCATGACGCAAAATCCCGGCGCAGTTGACAATACCGTGTAGTTGCCCGAGTCCTGCGGCTGCCCCGACGCAGGTATCAACACTGTCAGCGTCGCGCACATCGATGAAATGGCGATAGACACCTTCAGGCAATTCCTCCCACGGCTTACCATTGTCCACCGGATCCACTGCGCTATCGGCAGCGACAACGATATAGCCGTCACCTGCCAGCCGACGGTCTATCTCAGTGCCGATTCCTCCGACCCCGCCGGTCACTAACACAACCTTGTCAGCATGAGTAGCCATGTCAGATTCGTTCGAAATAGCGCACGCGCTCCCAATCGGTGACACAACGTCTTAGGAATGCGTCATTCTCAACGCTGAAGAAATGCACCAGATGTTCGAACACCTCATCGCCAAAAGACTCACGCGCTACCTTGCTCTGGCGGAAGGCCGCAATGGCGTCGGTGAAGGTGTCGGGCACACGTTCAAAAGAAGGTTCGTTGTAGGCATTGCCGCGGTGTGGCTCCGGCGCCGGGGTTTGGCTGTGGATGCCGTGCAAGCCACCGGCAATGGTCGCGGCGATCGCTATATAAGGGTTGACGTCAGCACCTGGGACGCGATTTTCCACTCGAAAACTTTCTTGCTCACCAACAAGTCGGAAGCTGCAAGTGCGGTTGTCCAACCCAATCGCAATCGCAGTGGGTGCAAACGAATCAGGCTGAATTCGCTTATAAGAGTTAACGTTGGGTAAAAGGCAAACCGACGTTTCGCGGCTCGTTGCCACCAATCCGCCGAGAAAATGATCTATGATTTCGGACAAGTGATGGCGCCCATTAGCGGACCAACCAATCGGCTTTTTGCCGTCGACGCTCCACAGGCTAGTGTGAAGGTGACAAGATGATCCTACGTCGTCGAAGAACGGTTTCGCCATAAACGTGGCGCTCATACCTTCAAGTGCTGCGAGTTCCTTGATCCAGGTTTTATAGAGCAGATGGCAATCTGCCATCTCTAAGGCATCGGTATAGCGCAAATTGATCTCTTGTTGGCCCAACCCCCACTCGGACTTTGAGAACTCCACTTCCACGCCCGCGGCGGAGATCATCTCGCGCGCCTTACCAATAAACCAATCGTCCATCGAAGACTGCAGGATGTGATAGTCCGCACGGAAGCGCGAGGTGGGTTCTAACCCTTGGTAGCGCTTTTCCGCAGCCTGCTGATAGCTGTCGCGGAACAGATAAAACTCGAGTTCTGCCGCGCACTTCAACGAAAAGCCTGCCTTCAGGGCGCGTTCAATCTGGCCTTTGAGAATGGAGCGTGGTGCCACGGGAACGAGCTCATCAGACTCCTCATAGTGGGCGTCACAGATCACGATCGCCGTTTTTTCCATCCACGGGACCACGCGAAGTGTGGAGAGATCAGGAGTAAACCGGCAATCTTGGAAACCACGCTCCCAGTCAGTCAGCGCATACCCTTCCTGAGGATCCATTTCCATATCCACGCAGAACAGATAAAGCGAGCCATGCAATCCTTCCGAGCCCAGCGCAACGTCAAAGAACGTTTTCGCGCGAACGCGTTTACCGACTAGTCGCCCCCACAGGTCGGGCATCGCACACACGACAGTATCGAGCTCGCCGCGATCGAACAGTTCACGCAATTCGTCCAAGCTTAGGGTCTTGGCCATGGCTTGAGCT
>JAOTYS010000153.1 GCA_029861795.1 Gammaproteobacteria bacterium
ACTCGCCGACGTCGTCTATCGCGACCGTTGGGGGGGGCCGATGAAGGACAACCCATAGTTTGCGGTTGCGTGCCACGTTGAACTAAGTGGGCACTCGCAGATTCGGCGCCGCTCTTGCGTGTCCTTGCGCTTTGCGGCACCTGTGCATCCCGCACGTCGTCCTACGCGGGCTACCAAGTAAATAAATAAGTTAGCCCTTGTGCGTTGTTGTTATTTCGGCGTAGCGGCCAATATCTGTTCTCGTAGCTTCAAAAAACGCCGATCTACCATTTCCCCGAAGAGCGGATCTTCGTTAATACGAACCTGAGATTCGAGTTCAGCCCAGTCTTGTTCCGCCAAGCTCTCGACGCTCAGGGTAAACAAATCTTCCTCCATGGTCATATGATTTCGGTACTTGGTGATAAAACGAGTCACAATATCGACTAGTTCATCGAGCCTCTCGTTGCCAAAATGAGGCATGTTATCCACCATTACCGAAAGCTGGTTGATGAGTTTATTCAGCTCATTGTGCTCGGCGTGTACGCTTGTCGCGACATCCGCTTTGGCTTTCGACTCCAAGCGCCGAAAGACTAGATCTTCCTGGGGACGGTGGGACAGCTCCGGATATCCCATGCAGTAAATGACGATATCTTCCACCATATTTAGCTCGGTTTTCTGACCTTGATGCACTGCTCGAATTTCACATTCAAGTAGCGCTAGCACTCGAGACATATTGGCGTGGTCCTGCAGCAACTTTCTTAGGATCTTGGGAGTTTCTGTCATGGCTAGGGATAAGAGGGATAAGAAATTCAATCTCGCTGCACTGCAACAAACCTCACGCGGCCTGTAGACATCATCCCCCTTCGCGGCGCGCCGATCAACGATTAGTTAGGCATGTGGGTGAGCGCTAATGCCTGGCAACGACGTGACCAAGAGGCGAAAACCGCCGTAATCCCCGACAATGGGTAGCGCCGGTGGGAAGCCGAGGCTAAACCTCAGCGGCAAGACGATATCCTGCGCGAAATAAAACAGAACCACATTCGTGTTAAGCAAATCCTCGTGGAGACTCGAAGCAACTCAACCTGAGGTGGAGCGAACCCGTGATAAGCACGACAGTGAACACACTGATGCACCAAAGCCATTGGCGAAGAACTGAAGCAACCACGTTGCACCCCCCACAGTACAGTGCTGTGAACAATGTGGTCACATTAACTAGATGTAACCTTCCTTGTCTTGATTTAGATAATCAATCTGACTTTTAATCAGGTGGTCTCATGTTCGGCGCCGCACTCGCGCGTCCTTGCGCTTTGCGGCACTTGTGCATCCCGCACGTCGTCCTGCACGGCGCGAAGGTGCCGAAAACGAGGGCAGGTTGGGTGGTTTGTTGATCTTTAGGCCACCACCGACCCTGGAAGGTAATATATTAAGGTAATATATTGAAACGAATCCCCTCGGGGGCGCCACATTATTTTTCTGTCGAGAATGGTTGATCATAGTCGGGTAAAGTCATGGTGAAGGTCTCGCCAAGGGGTTTGTTACTGGGCTGCAGGGGTGTAATCGCTGCATGCATCCTGTTAGTTGCCACAAGCACGCAAGCCTATGTTGCGACCACTGTTATAAAAAGCCCCAATGACCTGCGTGAGTACGAGTCGTTGGTGCTCGACAATAATCTGAAGGTGTTGCTCATATCGGACCCCGATACAGATAAAGCGGCGGCTGCTATGGACGTCTATGTGGGTAGCAGCAGCGATCCCGAAGGGCGCGAGGGGCTTGCCCACTTTTTGGAGCACATGCTGTTCTTGGGTACCGAAAAGTACCCCCGGTCTGGGGAATATCAAGAATATATCTCCAGTCGGGGTGGGAGTCATAATGCCTATACAGCGTATGAGCATACCAATTATTTTTTCGATGTCGATGCAAACTATCTGGGATCTGCACTAGATCGGTTCGCACAATTTTTCGTCACTCCGTTGTTTAGTGCCGAATATGTGTCTCGAGAAAGAAACGCGGTGCACTCTGAGTATCAGGCTGGTATGAAGGACGACTCACGACGAATATCGGACGCCCAGGCGCAAGTGGGGAACCCGCGATACCCGGGAAATAGGTTTTCGGTTGGAAGTCTGGATACGCTTCCTGACGGGGCCGACGGCGCGCTTCGTGATGAGCTTATTTCGTTTTATGAGCGGCACTATTCTGCCGAAGCGATGGCGTTAGTGGTGCTCGGTCGCGAACCGTTACCAGCATTACGAACATTGGTGGTAGACATGTTCTCAGCGATTAGAGAGCGTAACGGCGAGCCATCAATAGTGACCGAGCCTCAGTTCCTAGAGGGACAGCTTCCGGTTTTGGTCAAAGCCACCCCGGTTAAAGAGCGTCGGTCCCTGGAGTTGAGTTTTCCTATACCCAGTTTGCTGCCACATTATCGCAGCGGGCCTACTAGCTATATTTCTCACTTGTTGGGTCATGAGGCGCAAGGGAGTTTGCTGTCGCTACTTAAGGACAAGGGCTGGGCAGAAGCGCTTAGCGCCGGTGCTGGTTCCAACACCAAGACTGACGCATCGTTTCGCGTCGCCATCACTCTGACCGAAGAAGGGTTGCACCACACTTCAGAGATTGTACTCACCGTATTCCAATACTTGAATTTGATTAAGGCCGAAGGGATACAGAGCTGGATTTTTGAAGAACTTAGCGCACTTTCTGAAGTGGAATTCCGTTTTCAGGAAAAATCTAACCCTCGGAGATATGTCAGCGGCCTAGCACGGAGCCTACAGATCTATCCGGCAGAAGATGTGCTGCGGGGGCCTTATCTGCTGGAGAAATTCGATGCGGAGCTAATCAGAAACTACTTGGGTGAGCTGACGCCGGATAACGTGGTAGTCAGTATCACCGCCCAAAATCTCTATACCGATCAGAGTTCGCCATGGTACGGCACCCAGTTTCGGGCAACCAAAATAGATCCTGAAACCATCAGTCAGTGGATCAACGCTGGTCTTAATGCCGAACTACAGCTTCCTACTCCGAACGAATTCTTACCAGAGCAGCTTGAAATAAAAGCATCAACGGACTCCAAGTCGATCCCAGTGTTGCTCAGGCGTGAGCTGGGTTTCGGTTTTTGGTATCAACAAGATGGCGTATTTCGATTACCCCGAGCCGAACTCTATTTCAGCGTACGATCAGCGATCACGAACAACAGTGCCGCCAACTCGGTTTTCACGAGTCTTTACGTTCGTACCGTCAATGATCAGCTCAGCGAGTTTGCTTATCCGGCTCTGCTCGCAGGGCTTGAGTATGAAATCTATAAACACATACGGGGATTTACCGTTAAGATTTCTGGATTCGACGACAAACAAGAGATCTTGCTCAAAAGAATCCTGAAGGGTTTGCAAAACGTGGAAATCAATCCAAGGAAATTTTTGATCTTCAAAGAAGAATTGAGACGGAGTCTCAGAAATACAAATCAAAACCGACCTTATATCCAAAACATGCATGAGATTAGGGATCTATTGCTTGATCCTAACTGGTCCGATGAGGAGCGGCTGGCGGCGCTTGCCCCATTAACTGCGGCCGATCTAAGGGATTTCATTCCGAAACTGTATGAACGCATCCAAGTGGTGGCGCTTTCCCACGGAAATGTGTCGCGAACGCAGGCAGTTCAGTATGCTGAGACACTTTATCGCGCTTTGTTTGAGCACGCGGAACCGGAAGAGGTGCCCAGTAGCCGCGTAGCGCGCTTGGCAGGTGAGCAAGTGTTCGTCAGAGAATTGGACATAGACCATCAGGACTCAGCGATATCGATTTACACCCAAGGTGCAGATCGTAGCTTTGCCACCAGGGCAAAAATGGCTTTACTTGGCCAGATATTGTCTGCGTCCTTTTTTGATGAACTAAGGACACAAAAACAACTCGGGTATGTGGTGTACAGTTCCGCTATGAATCTGTTAGAGGTGCCAGGAATTAGTTTTGTGATCCAGTCTCCAACTACCGATCCGGTTACACTATACAACGAGATCGAAGAATTTCTGGGTAGCTACGATGAACGCTTGGTGCAGATGGACCCAGAGACGTTCCAGACTCATAAGGACAGCTTGATCACCCGAATACGGGAGAAGGAGGAGCGTATGCAGGTGCGTTCAGAGCGGTATTGGGTCGAGATCGATCGTGGGCACTACAATTTTGACTCCAGGGAGAAACTTGCGACAAAAGTGGAATCAATCTCCAAGCAAGAATTCGAACAATTCTACCGGCGATTACTATTGAGCAAAGAGCGCAACCGGCTTGTTGTCTGGAACATCGGTTTACGGCATGCTGAACTGGCGGCTGAAATGCCAATCGATACCGTGGTTATTGATAGCCCCACCGATTTTAAGCAGGGGGCAGATTTCTTTCCTTCCGAAGTGTCGCCCTTCCCGGTAGGTGCGGAGCTCCAACAATAGATAAATTCGGTATCGTATTGCAGAACCCGCTCTTAAACCCACGACCTGGATCTGATCATTGAACGATCCCGACTTTCTCCAAGAGCTCACAGAGCAGGTCGGGACCGCCTTAAAGAATCGTCAGATGACAGTGGCGACGGCGGAATCCTGTACCGGCGGATGGGTGGCACAGGCAATCACATCCGTTGCCGGGAGCTCGGAGTGGTTCGATCGTGGATTCGTGACTTATAGCAATACCGCGAAACAAGAGATGTTGGGGGTACCTGAAACCGTCCTAAATACCCATGGCGCGGTGAGTGACGAGACCGCACGTTTGATGGCGAAGGGGGCGCTCAAGAATAGCCACGCTGATGTTTCGCTAGCTGTGACAGGTATCGCGGGACCAGCAGGAGCCACCGCCACCAAACCGGTAGGTACAGTGCACTTTGCCTGGGCGAGCAACCGGGGTTCTGTACGCACGAAACACTGCCATCTTGACGGTGATCGATTCACAGTGCGCCAACAATCTGTGGTAACCGCTCTACAAGGTATCCTAGATCTGCTCAGTGACGATGCATCCGCCTGAATCGTAGGTGTCATGAAAAATTTCGAAACACAGCAGCAGTCAACACTGCGCGTATTTTACGCCTTGTGGCCCGGTGATGACGTTCGCCATAAGCTAGCAGTGCTTGCCAGGGAGGTTGGCAAACAGTCGGGTGGCCGCATGGTTAACCCTGAGAAGTTACACTTGACCCTGGCCTTTATCGGTACCGTCCGTTCGGTAGAGCTCGACTGCCTGGTTAAGCTCGCCGCGGAGTTGCCGCAGCAATCGTTCCTGTTGACGTTTGACCGGCTGGGGTATTGGCCTAACAACGGTATTGTCTGGCTGGGGTGCCGACAGTCATCACAGCAGTTGGAGCAGCTAGTGGAGGGGTTAAACCAGGCCCTTGGCCGCAGAGGTTATCGCGGCGCTGGACGTAAGTTCAGCCCACATATCACGCTGGCACGCCGCGCTAACCGACGCCCGCGGCTGAAGGCCGAACCGATCGAATGGCCGATCACCGGTTTTAGCTTGATCAAGTCGGATCTCAGCCCTAACGGCTCGGCGTATTCCATGGTCGCGCAGTGGCTCGCGGAACAGTAGCTCGCCATCTGGGCCTTAGGGGTAGGCCGTACTCATCCCTTGTGAAATAATTGGAGTTGGCGGTTGCGTTGCGATTAGCATTTGATGTGTATTAGTCGGTAAGCGCAACGCGGACGTTGTAAACCTTTTTACTGTGCCAGGCCGCGACCTATGAGGTCGTGTCCGGGCCACAGGATTAAAGCAAACACTGGAGATATTCAAATGGACGAGAACAAACGGAAAGCACTTCAGGCCGCATTAGGGCAAATTGAGCGGCAATTTGGCAAAGGATCTGTCATGCGTTTAGGAGACGCTGAAGTGACAGGCGACATCGGCGTGATCCCTACCGGGTCCCTCGGTCTGGATATGGCGCTAGGGGTCGGCGGTCTTCCCAAAGGGCGTGTCGCGGAAATCTACGGCCCGGAGTCATCGGGTAAGACGACATTGACCCTGTCAGTGGTTGCGCAAGCCCAAAAACTAGGGGGCACCGCAGCCTTTATCGATGCAGAGCACGCCCTGGACGCAGGTTACGCTGAGAGACTTGGTGTAGCCGTGGACGATCTACTGGTGTCTCAGCCGGATACCGGCGAGCAAGCGCTAGAAATCGCCGACATGTTGGTGCGATCGGCCGCAGTGGATGTGGTGGCGGTGGACTCTGTAGCGGCGCTGACCCCCAAAGCCGAGATAGAGGGAGAGATGGGCGACTCCCACATGGGACTGCAGGCGCGTCTAATGTCCCAGGCTTTGAGAAAACTGACGGCAAACATCAAACGATCCAATACCCTGGTCATATTCATTAATCAGATTCGCATGAAGATAGGGGTGATGTTTGGTAACCCCGAGACAACCACGGGCGGCAATGCGTTGAAGTTTTACTCGTCGGTTCGACTCGACATCCGCCGCATTGGCGCCATCAAGAAAGGCGACGAGGTGCTCGGTAACCACACCCGAGTAAAGGTGGTGAAAAACAAGGTCGCACCTCCGTTCAAGCAATGTGAGTTCGATATCTTATACAACGAGGGAATCTCCCACGAGGGTGAGCTCATCGATATGGGTGTAGAAGCCAAGGCGGTCGAGAAGTCCGGTGCCTGGTATAGCTACAAGGGAGACCGTATCGGCCAGGGTCGTGATAACGCCAGGCAGTTTCTCAAGGAACACCCCGACAAAGGCGCCGAGATCGAATCCGCCATAAGAGAGACAATGGGTTTCAAGAGTGCTGCCCCGCTCATTGTACCAGCCGTAATCGAGAGCCCCGAGCAGGTCGAAGCGTAGCACCAGATTGTCCGATATCAGAGAGCTCTCGAGTAAAGCTCGCAACGCGGCGATGGAGATGTTGTCGCGTCGCGAGCACGCCGAGCACGAATTGACAATCAAGCTCATCGCCAAGGGCTACCATAGCTCTGTAGTGGTTCCTCTGATCGCCGATCTAAAGGCGCAGAATCTGCTGTCAGATGAGCGCTTCTCTGAAGCCGTGCTCCACGTCCGCAATCGACGCGGGTACGGGCCACTGCACATTGTTCGAGAGCTTAAGCAGAAGGGAGTTGACGACGCTTTGATTGACCGCTTAATCGATCCCGATGCAGTGTGCTGGATTACGGCAGTGCGTGAAGTGCGGCGCAAAAAGTATGGTGAGCGTACCCCTAAGGACTATCGCGAATGGACACGTCAAGCACGTTTTTTGCAGAGTCGCGGGTTCACCACTGAACAAATTCGTCGGGCCATGGACCGTGAAGATCTTGATGATCTGGGTTGAGTTTCAATGAAGACTACAGAGATCCGGCAAACCTTCATCGACTTCTTTAAGAGTCGTGGTCATGAACATGTTCCCAGTAGTTCGCTAGTGCCCGCCAACGATCCGACGTTGTTGTTCGTGAACTCAGGAATGGTTCAGTTTAAGGACGTACTCCTAGGACTTGAGAAGAGACCTTACTCAAGAGCGGTGACCACCCAGCGCTGCGTGCGGGCGGGCGGAAAACACAACGACTTAGAAAACGTTGGTTATACCGGCCGTCATCATACGTTCTTTGAGATGTTGGGAAACTTTAGTTTCGGCGATTATTTTAAACACGAGGCAATCCAATTCACATGGGAATTACTCACTGAAGTCTTCAATTTGCCTAAGGAGCGGTTATGGGTCACGGTGTTCGAAGAGGACGACGAGGCGGCGCGTATCTGGCTAGATGAGGTCGGGGTCGATAGTAAACGCTTCGCCCGGATCGGCATGCACGATAACTTTTGGTCGATGGGCGACACCGGCCCATGCGGGCCGTGTACTGAGGTTTTCTATGATCATGGTCCTAAGGTAGCGGGGGGACCTCCGGGGAGTGCTGACGCCGACGGTGATCGCTATGTTGAGATCTGGAATCTAGTGTTCATGCAGTTCAACCGGGACGATCAAGGCAGAATGAGTCCCTTGCCAAAACCTTCAGTGGATACGGGCATGGGACTGGAGCGTATCGCCGCGGTGATGCAGGGAGTTCACAGCAACTATGACATCGACTTATTTCGGAGCCTAATGCAAGCCGCTGCCGAGTTGGCGGGACTGAAACATACCGATAACGATTCGCTGCGGGTGATTGCCGACCACATTCGCGCCTGTGCCTTTTTAGTCGCCGACGGCGTAACCCCTTCTAATGAAGGTCGCGGCTATGTGTTACGCCGTATCATCCGCCGCGCCGCGCGTCATGGTTACGAGCTGGGCTTGCGAGAGCCTTTCTTCTATAAGCTGGTGGATCCGCTCGATGCGGAAATGGGTCGGGCTTTTCCGGAGTTGCCTAAGGCGCGAGATCACATTGAGCTCGTACTGAGACAAGAAGAACAACGTTTTGCCGAAACCTTAGAACAGGGCATGAGAATACTCGATCACAGTCTTGCAAACCTCTCGGGTAAGCGGCTCGCTGGTGATACCGTGTTCAAACTTTACGACACCTATGGATTCCCGGTGGACTTGACCGAGGATTATGCGCGTAAGCAGGGCGTAAGCGTCGACCTGGCCGGGTACGAGCGCGAGATGACAGCACAACGCGAACGCGGTCGTGCAGCGTCTACTTTTAAAGTGAATCTCAGTGCCGATGGCATCGTCGTTAACGATGCAGAATTCACTGGCTACGATACCACCGAGGATGAAGCCACGGTGCAGCAGATCCTGGTCGATCATGGTGAAGTCGATACCATCCGCGCCGATCAGGAGGGCGTTATCTATCTCGATAAGACGCCGTTTTATGCCGAAGCGGGTGGGCAGGTTGGAGACCATGGTTGGTTGCGCACCAAAGACGCCGTCTTTGTGGTGAATGACACGCAAAAAGCGCATGCGCATATTGGCACGTTGGAGCAGGGCGAGATCAGCGTCGGTGACCGGGTGCAAGCGGAGGTCGATGCCGACAAACGTCAGGCCACGGTGCACAACCATTCAGCCACACATTTGTTGCATGCGGCGCTCAAAAAAGTGTTGGGCCCCCATGTAGTACAAAAAGGATCGCTGGTGGAGGCACCCCGGTTGCGTTTCGATTTTTCGCATCCCGAACCGTTGATGGCGATACAGCTGACGGAAATTGAGCAACTGGTGAATAAAGAAATCCGAGCGAATCGGCCGGCGCAAACGTGCATCATGCCGCTCGACGAGGCTCTCGACTCGGGCGCAGAGGCGTTGTTCGGCGAAAAGTACGATGAACAGGTGCGTGTTGTAGCGATGGGGAGTTTTTCGACAGAGCTTTGCGGGGGCACACATGTCAGCCGTACCGGTGACATTGGGCTATTCAAGATCGTCTCGGAAGGCGGCATCGCCGCCGGCGTTCGCCGGATCGAGGCGCGAACTGGACAAGGCGCCTGGGACTATCTTGCCGCGCAGGACCACAAGGTACTGCAAATCGCAGACATGGTGAACGCGGGGGCCGACGAGATCACTGCGAAGGTG
>JAOTYS010000154.1 GCA_029861795.1 Gammaproteobacteria bacterium
GCCGAGAAGCACGCTGTGGAACGAGCGCGTCATTGGCTCGATCGAATTGGACTGACCGACCGTGCAGATTGGAATGCCGGTAATCTTGCCTATGGTGCGCAAAGACGCCTGGAAATCGCACGGGCGATGTGTACACAACCCATTTTGTTATGTCTGGATGAACCTGCCGCTGGACTCAATCCCAGGGAGTCTGCCGACCTCCAAGAATTGTTGCTCAAGATACGCGACGAAGAACAGATCGGGATTCTCTTGATAGAGCATCACATGGATTTGGTAATGGGTATTTCTGACCATATCGTGGTATTAGATTACGGTCGCAAGATATCTGATGGCACACCGGAGTACGTGCGCAACGATCCAAACGTTATTCGCGCCTACTTGGGTGAAGAAGAGGACGAAGAGTTGCCGGAGGAAGTGCTACGGGATTTGGGCTCGCATTAATGGTGATTGGGCTTCAAGTTTTACGGGTTTGCCAATGCTGAAGATTGCTGGGCTGCATACGTTTTACGGGAATATCGAGGCATTGCGCGGGATTGACCTGGAGGTGCACGACGGCGAGATCGTCGCGTTAATCGGAGCGAATGGCGCCGGAAAATCCACACTATTGATGACTATCTGCGGCAGTCCGCGAGCCGCGAAGGGTCAGATCTTGTTCGATGGGGAAGAAATCAGTTCCCTGCCGACCCACACGATTGTGGGTAAAGGCATTGCTCAGTCGCCAGAAGGGCGTCGAATTTTTCCGTTCATGAGCGTGCTGGAAAACCTGCAGATGGGCGCGTGTATCACCGACCCGCAGTATTTTGAAGAAGACTTGAATCGGGTGTTTCAGCTGTATCCGATACTTAAGGAACGACGCGATCAAACTGGTGGTACGCTGTCTGGAGGAGAGCAACAGATGCTGGCGATCGGACGGGCGTTGATGAGTCGGCCGCGACTGCTGCTGCTCGATGAGCCTTCGTTGGGACTTGCGCCGATGTTAGTAAAGCAGATTTTTGAAGTGATCAAAGAGATAAACAAGCAGCAAAAGGTCACTGTGTTTCTGGTTGAACAAAACGCCTACCACGCTCTGCGTCTTGCTAATCGCGGTTATGTGATGGCGAACGGCAAGATAGTGCTGTCAGGAAGTGGTCAAGAGTTGCTTTCTAACGAAGAGATTCGCGCCGCGTATCTGGAGGGGGGGACCAAGCATTGAGACGTTGTCAGTTCCTGTTAGAGGTGGATTCATTCTAATAAACAGTCATTATGGAATCGATGCTTGGCACATCATTAGGCGTTTTCATTGGCATTACAGTCATTGTCATGGGGTTTGCCGCCTATATGACCGGGCAAGCGTTAGGCAATACCTGGAAACCGGCTTGGCATGCCGTCGTATATGGCATATTGCTTGGCTTTGCCGATCGTTTTTTGGTGTTCGCGTTGTTTGACGGCGAGCTTGCGTCGCTGTCCGGCTTTTTGATAGATACCGCTGTGCTGATTGCGATCTCGTTATTCGCGTTTCGGCTCAACCTTGCGAGTAAGATGGTCAGCCAATATCCGTGGGTATTTGAGCGCTCGGGCATGTTTGGCTGGCGGCAGAAAGGACCTGGCTAGGTAAGCCTAAATATTTCACGAAGGCAGCCAGCTATCATGGTCACTGGTTTGATTAGACAAGATGAATTAATGAGCGGTCGCGGTAACGTTTTGTTCCAAAGCGGCGTCCGAGATGGAAAATCTCTGCGCCATCATTCGCGATCTTTGTGCAAATTTGGGGCTGGCAAACAAAGAACAAGATAAGTGCATTTTCTACGCTATAAACATGTGCTAAATTGGCTTGCACATGTCAGTTAGGCGCGAGGGTTATCTACTCTCGCAAGAATTTTCTCAACCAAGCTCACACAGGAGGAATGCACAGATGAGAAACTTCAAGACTAAACTGTTCGTCGCGGCCGCGGTCACGCTGTTTAGCGTGTCATCGGCCATGGCCGACATCTCGATTGCAACGGCCGGCCCCATGACTGGGCAATACGCGTCATTCGGCGAGCAGATGAAGCGCGGCGCTGAAATGGCGGTGGCCGACATAAACGCGGCGGGCGGCGTACTTGGCCAGCAACTCCAACTGTCTGTCGGCGATGATGCCTGTGATCCAAAGCAAGCTGTAGCGGTCGCCAACAAGATGGTTAGCGAGGGAGTGGTGTTGATGGCTGGGCATTTTTGCTCAGGTTCATCCATACCCGCGTCCCAGGTGTATACCGAAGAGAATATCCTGCAGATCTCTCCAGCCTCTACCAATCCAAAGCTGACGGACGAGGGTGGTGACAATGTGTTTCGTGTGTGTGGACGCGATGATCAACAGGGAACTGTGGCCGGTGATTTTCTTGCAGACAACTATGGTGACAAGAAGATTGCGGTGCTGCATGACAAGACTGCCTATGGTAAAGGGCTGGCCGATGAGACCAAGAAACAGTTAAACACTCGAGGTGTGCAGGAGGCCATGTATGAAGCCTACACCGCAGGGGAAAAGGACTACTCGGCTTTGGTGTCCAAGATGAAAGAGGCCGGGATCGACGTGTTTTACCTTGGTGGTTACCATACCGAGGCCGGTTTGATGGTGCGTCAGGCCCGCGAGCAAAGCTACGACGTTCAGTTGGTTTCGGGTGATGCGCTCGTCACTGACGAGTTTTGGAAGATCACCGGTGACGCTGGTCAAGGCACGCTTATGACTTTCAGCCCGGATCCGCGTAAGAATGCTGAGGCGGCTCCCGTAGTGCAGAAGTTCCGCGACGGTGGTTACGAGCCGGAAGGTTACACGCTATACACCTATGGGACCATTCAAGCGTGGGCGCAAGCCGTTGAGAAAGCCGGTAGCACTGACACCGACAAGGTGATCGCTGCATTGCGTTCCAACACGTTCGATACCGTGCTCGGTAACATTGGTTTCGACGAGACAGGTGATGTCACCGCTCCGGGTTATGTGTGGTATGAGTGGGCGGGTGGTACGTATGACTACAAGTAAGGAACTAATCTGAATCTCTAGCAAATACGGCCCGGTGGCTTCTCGGTCACCGGGCCTTTCTTTGTTTTGTTACGGAGTCTTCAGGCAAGAACCATTTTTAAACCTGCCGCTAGAGTATCCGGACTGTGCGAAACGGGTAGAAAGATATAGGTCCTTGTAATCAAAGACTGCGATCTCAGCATAGGCCCTGCCTTGCCGCGCCAATGGTTTTAGTCACTGCCTACTAAGAACGCGATTCACTCGGGGCTTACGTAGTGTGGTCAGATGCTGTAGCTGCGCTTCCGCTCGGGTAGTGCCCCTTCGGGGCGGAACATCATTACTAGCATGATGAGTGCCCCGATCAGTACCATTCGTAGCGCCGACAAGGTGTCAGGCTCGATGCCGACGATGTTCGGCAAAAAACGGCTACCCACAAACAAAATCTGGATGATTACTGTACCCAGAATGATTCCGGTGACGTTGCCGCGGCCGCCTAGAATGACCATTGCCCATATGATGAAAGTTTCGATGGGTAGGCAATCGTCGGGGCTAATATAACTGTTCAGGAAGGCATATAACGCACCAGCAAGCCCGCCGATTGCGCCGCCGATGGCCATGGTTTCCATTTTGAATACTAGGACGTTTTTGCCAAGCGCTTGCGGCAGTCTGTCGCCCTCACGGATCATGCGGATCACCCTGCCAAACGGAGAGCCCACTAGTATTCGCAGCAGTCCATACACGAAAATCGTGCACCCGATCACGATGACGTTGAAGTAGGGCAGGGTGGTGATCACCGATAGACCGTTGGCGCCATCGGCGATCCAACGTTCATTCAGCATGACCAAACGCACAACCTCTGCAAGCGAGAGCGACAGGATACCCCAATAAGTGCCACTAAGGTTGCGCACCGTCAGCGATAAAACTAGACCGACAAGGGTGCAAACAAACATCGCGAGCACTACGCTGAGGAACGGGTTGATACCCTTATCCAGCGCAATAGCCGTCGTGTAAGCGCCCACACAAAGAAACACAACCTGGCCGAAATTAACGAGGCCACATGAACCCACCTGTAGATCAAGGCTCATCGCAAGCATCGCAAAGATGCAGGTGACCGTGATTAGGTAGAGGAAGAAACCTAAAAGCTGTTCCATGGTGAGCGTAATCTTAGCCGGACACAAATGTCATCGTTATAGCATCTCGCGTTTAGCGAGGCCGTGTGGGCGGAACATCAGCACCAGAATGACAGCCGCGTAAATAATCGCGGGTTTATACGCAACCGGAAGTCTTACCTGGTCGACAAAATCGAATAATCCAAAGCCGTTCAGCACAAATGAGAAATCGAGAGCGACGCCAAGATTCTGGGCAAAACCTACGATCAACGCACCCACTATCGCACCGTACACCGACCCGATTCCACCGATCAAAACCACGCAAAATACCGGTATCACCAGATTAAATCCCAAGTACGGATCGAGCTGTGTGTCCCAAGCGAACAGTATCCCACCGAGGGCGGCGAAACCAGTTCCGATGAACCACACAAATCGCACGACTTTCTCGGTGTCGATGGAACAGGCCTGCGCAAGTTCGGGGTTGGTGGCCGTTGCCCGCATCGCCTTGCCGATCCGTGTAAATTTGAGCATGACATGGAACGCAATCATCGCGATCACGACGATTACGATGATGCCAATCTGCGGACGCGTGATAAACGCCCCAAACAACTTCAACCCTTGGTGGATCTCGAAATCGAAGCGAACGTGTTGGGGCCCCCAGATTGCTTGGATCCCATGGCGGATAGCGATGGCGAGGCCCAGTGACGCGATCATTGGCGTGACATCCGGTTTATTGCGCATGATCCGGAATACACCGCGGTCAATGACGATGCCCACAAAGCCCATGATCAGCACGGCAACAATGATGGCTATCGTAAAGTTCCAATCGAGTGTGGTATTGAACACATATGCGACATAGGCACCAAGCACCGCTGTTTCAACGTGGGCAAAGTTAGCAAATTTCAAAATCGAGAAGGTTAGCGTCAAACCTATGGCGATAATGCCAAGCTCGGCGGCAGTGATAACGCTATTAAAGATGACCTGCGCGACGTTCATTGTTTTGTTGTGGCCAAGCGGCGAGAGGGCGATCACGGCCGGCATGATGCCATCGCCGTGACCACCCTATGGTCTTGAGATCAGGGTTTACACCACCTGTTCACAATGACCAAGAAAACCTTCCTCACTGAGTGTCGGAATACATGCTTTTGAACTCCTCCTCAGTGGGTGCCCAGTGCCGGGGAATGCCTTGATCGGTGGGATTGCCTTCGGCATCCGCATATTTGAACTCGATGATGTTGTTCGAGCTGCCGCCAGTGTAGTACGGCGTCATCTCACCGTTTACGTATGTAAGCTGGGCGTTTTGGTCACCGTGTTGCATGCCCCATTGGTTAAAGCCCTTGTCGCCCTGACCCGACACACCGAGGTGGTGATAGGCTGCTGGCCACATGGCGTTGCGAATCGCGGTGGAATCCAGGCTGTGCGCCATATTGATCGCCTTGGCGACAATCCACATTGCATCGTAAAACGGGGGTGCCCATGCATCAGTGTAGGTTTTTCCGTGCTGTGCCACAAAACTGTCGGTAAACTGCTGCGCGCGCGGTCCTGCTGTCACGTAGCTCAGTCCTTTCATTCCCTCCATGAGTTTTGGGTCCAGGGTTGCAAAGGCGCTAAGGTTATAGGAATAGAACAATGACATGTCAGTCACGCCCATCTCGAACAACTGACGCTGGATGATCTGCGCGTCGTTGTCGTAGATGTCCGTCAGGATTGCATCCGGTTTCGAGTCCATGAGTTGCTGCAGCTCAGCTCGGAAGTCTTTGGCTCCGACCTGGTACAGCATATTGGATGCCCATTCCAAGCCAAGCTCTTTGGCGCGTTGTTCGCTCACTGCAGCACGGTCCTGACCAATGGGATTGTTCATGAATAATCCGCCAAGATTTTTGGCGTCGGGCTTGTCGGCCTTGACGAAGTCAACTAGAGCGACGGCCTGCTCGGCGATCCCAGCAGTGTTGAACAGATAGGGTCCTACCGTCTTGAGTTTGTTGGTGGTCGCATCGGTGACAAAAACAACTTTCTTCTTATTCAATGCTTGGCCGACGGGCAGTGCTATTCCGCTTGAATAGGCGCCGACAACCACCGGTACCTTATCGACATCTGCAAGCTTATTTGCTGCTTCCACGCCCGCCTTGGGTCTTCCTTCATTGTCCTCCACGATCAGCTCCAGTGGCCGACCCAATACGCCTCCCGCTTGGTTGATCTCCTCCACGGCTATCTGCATGGCTTTAAGACAATCATTACCCGCCACCGCATTGGGGCCAGTAAGTCCTATGATAACGCCGATCTTAACCGGCTCTCCCGATTGCGCGAATAGCGCCGGACTCATAAACAACACGGAAACGAGCGCACTCAGAATCGATAGCGATCGCAGGCTTTTGAATCGCTTAGTCATGTAACTCCTCCTTCCGAAAAGACTCGGTTTGTGTCAATAAACGACAACAAGTCGGCGCCCGGAATGAGACAATGGCTATGCCGACAGTTGACTCATCCACTGACCATAATGGCTACGCAGACAATGGATTCACGCACTATTGAATGAACTCCGAATCTTGTCAAGCGTCCGCCTGGTGTGCGACAAACCAGTGGAGCAGAACGAACGTATAGCCTCTTGAGCTAATGTGGGGGGGCAGCCGCACCGAGCCCGCCGAGATAGGCCGTGCGCACTCGATCATCAGCGATGATGCTGGCGGCGGGTCCCTCAAATTCAACTTTGCCGTTGACTAGGACGTAGCCTCGAGCGGATATTGCTAACGCCCTCATTACGTCCTGCTCAACGATGACGACGGTGGTACCGAGTTCAGCGATTTGGCGGATGCGCTCAAATATATCGTCTGCTCGAATGGGCGACAGTCCGGCAGACGGCTCATCGAGAAACAATAAAGGTGGGGAGGTCATCATTGCGCGTCCCATCGCTAAAAGCTGGCGCTCGCCGCCGCTCAAGGTATTAGCGCGTTGCTCTTTGCGCTCGCGCAGTACCGGAAACAGTTCGAACAGTCGGTCGATGTTGCTGCGGCATTCCTCGCGAGTCTGCTGGAAACCGCCCATCTCGAGGTTCTCCTTTACCGTCATGGGTTTGAATACATTTAACAACTGCGGCACATAGGCGATGCCGAGTTCTGCGCGTCGGGCGGGGTCGAGGCGGGCTAGATCTTTGCTCTGAAAATAAACATTGCCTTGACTCACTCGCACATAACCGAGAATCGCTTTGACAAATGTAGTCTTGCCACATCCGTTCGGTCCCAAGATGGTGACAATCTCACCCGGCTCGGCGTCGAAGTCCACACCATGGATGATCTCGTCTGCACCATACCCGCAGTGCAGCGCATGGACGTCGATTAACGGCATTCTTGTAGTCCAACCTCAACCGGCGACAACACGAGTGCCGCCAAGATAAGATTCCAACACTTGGGGGTTCGTTTGAATCTCAACCGGCGTACCTTCCGCCATCACTGTGCCGACATCTAGCACATAAACAAAGTCACACACTTCGCTGATTACTCGCATGTTGTGCTCGACAATGAAAATAGAGATGTCGTGTTCGCGATTCATGCGTCTTAGCGCATCGAGAATCACATTAACGAGGGTCGGGTTGACGCCTGCGGTGGGTTCATCCAGTAGACAGAGCGAAGACCGAGCCATGAATACTCGCCCGAGATCCACCAGTTTACGCTGTCCACCTGAGAGATTGCCTACGTACTCGTTGGCGACATGAGTCAACCCGAGAATTCCAAGCACCTCCTTAGCATAAAGAAGGTTCTCTCGTTCGTTTCGAGTGATACGCGCTAGCCCGAGCACGGATGACATCAGGTTGTGTTCGTGTTGGCGGGATGCCGCAGTCAGCAAGTTTTCTAGCGTCGTCAATCGCTGACCGCCTTCGGAAAGCTGGAAAGTGCGCATTATGCCGCGGGCAGCAACCTTGTGAGGCGCAAGCGAGTCTATACGATGGCCGTTTAATGTGACGCTGCCGGCATCGGCCTTCTGAAAGCCGCTGATAATCTCAAACAACGTACTCTTGCCTGAGCCATTGGGCCCGATCAGGCCGGTGATGCGGTTTTCCTCCACATTGAGCCATACATCCTGGAGTGCCATGAGCGGCCCGAAACTCTTATAGATGCCTTTGACTTCTAGGAGTGCCATGACTGCTTTTTACTGTATTTTTGTTACTACGTCGATGCGTCTGGGGCGCATCGACCATAAATTCCGATTCAACTTAAGCGATGTCTCCGTTGACTCGAATGTCTTGATCGGTCGACTAGCTGGTATCGTTGCTGCCTTTCCGGGATCGCCCATGCGGCCCCAAGGGTATATAGGCGGTCACCTTCTCAAGTTCGTGAGAGAGAACCTTGCTCGCACTCGTTTACCCGATTAGTCTTGCGTCAAACAATACGCTGCGGGGCTCCTGTCTGTACTCACCTCTCAGTGGCGAATAGAGTACGTAACAACACCACGAGCTGTAACCATCGAGGACAGTGGTTGTTGCCATCAAAGCAAGTTCTTCCGCCCACGACTAGGAGCCAAGCCATGAGCAATCTGTTCCGACGCACAATCCAAACTGTGGACTCACATACTGAGGGCAACTCCACCCGCGTCATCACCGGTGGCTATCCGATTCCACCTGGCACCACACTGCTGCAAAAACGCCAGTGGCTTGCAAGTAATGACGATGGACTTCGGCGGATGCTCAATTTCGAGCCGCGCGGTCACGGCATGATGTGCTCAGTTCTATTGATGCCACCACTCATTGCCGAGGCAGATTTCTCAGTCATCATTATGGAGCAGGATGAATATGTCCCAATGTGCGGGCACTGTATCATCGGCGCTGCCACAACGGTGGTGGCGACCGGTATGGTCCATGCTACGGAACCCATCACCACGGTTTGTTTTGAGACCCCCGCGGGGCTTGTCAGCTGCGACGTCCATGTGAGCGACGAAACGATCTCCTGCGTAAGCTTTGTCAATGTGGAGTCGTTTCTGCTCCTACGGGATACTGTGGTCGAGGTCGCTGAACTCGGACGGCTTACCGTGGACATCGCCTATGGGGGTGACTTTTACGTTTTTGTCGATGCCGATGCTCTGGGTATCCAGCTCGGTCCCCATAACGATGGCGAAATTGTCGGTGCAGCGAATCGCATTATCCCTGCGGTCAACGCCCAGCTCGAAATTCGTCATCCGCTACGCCCAGACATCAACCGATGTTATCAAACCCTGTTTACCACCACTAATACGACCTCCGGCGACTTCAAGCAAACTGTTGTCGCACCACCGGGTTCACTCGACCGCTCGCCGTGCGGAACAGGCACCAGCGCACGTGTCGCCGCACTCTACACCCGTGGTGAAATCGGTATTGAC
>JAOTYS010000662.1 GCA_029861795.1 Gammaproteobacteria bacterium
TCGAGTTTCTCGTTCAAAAGCACTGACTCCAGCAGTGGGGTTCGTCTGGCGTGTGTGCGCAGCAGCCGGTCGGCCTCAAAGATATCCTTGAACTGTGGTGGCTTCATTGTGATCTAGCCATGGAATCCGGACTGTTCCTCTTGCCGCCTATTCCTATTGCTCTGGGCAGTTGATAATCTGTAGCAGAAGGCTCGACGGGAACATGGTTCGCTGAGTAATGGGGTTGATCGAAGCATACCGTGTCGGTGGCTGATGCAAAAGATGGTGAACAGCGAGGGCAATACAATGAGCGATGCGATGAAGACACGTACGGCCGAGTTTCAACAGCGATTGATGGACGACAATATCGATGCTGCGTTGCTCACTGATGCAGACTCTATCTACTACTTGTCCGGGTACATCGGTTATCTGGGGGTTGAGTTCGGTCGGCCCACTCTGATGCTGGTGCCCAATTCTGGCGATTGTTTGATCGTCACACCGTTAATGGAATCAGAGATGGGTCGACATATGACCTGGGTGTCCAATGTGAAACCTTGGGAAGATGGGGTCAACGGAGAATGGACCGGACAGCTTAGACAGTTTCTCTCGGGATTTCGCAGCCCCAAGATCGGCATTGAGCGATTGCTCATTCCAGCGCTGGTATCTAGCTATGTGTACGATGAGTTCAGCGGTGCGGAGTTTATGGATGTCACGCCTATCCTTGGCAACATGCGGGCGGTCAAAAGCGCCGAAGAGATTTCAATCATGCGCCAAGCCGGCGAAGTCGCCATCGCCATGACCGAGGCCGCTGAGCGCGCTATCGGCGAAGGGGTACCGGAGTATGAAGTGGCACTCGCCGTCATCGCCGGAGGGACGCGCAAGGCGGCAGAGCTTCTTAGCGACGACGAGATGGATCGTTTTGTTTCGCCAACCATTTATAACCTACAGATTCTAAACTCTGGTCACGACACTTGTATGGTGCACCGCCGTTCCACCATGAGGCGTTTGCAACGCGGCGATCCGATTTACTGTTGTTATTGTGGTCTAGCGAATTTCCGACATTTCAAGTTGGGCTTTGATCGCGAGTACTTTGTTGGCGACGTGACAGACGAACAGGCCCGCCTGTATGAGATCACGCTCAATGCCCAAAAGGCCTCATTGGATATGCTTCGCCCGGGGGTGCCGGCTGACGAAGTGCATGCTGCTGCCAACAGTGTGTATTTGGACGCGGGCTTTGGACCAGGCTATAGAACGGGTCGTGGAATTGGCTACTCGTTTTTAGAGAAGCCTGAGCTTAAGTTCGGAGACAAGACCCCGCTCGAGGCCGGCATGACGTTTTCTGTCGATGCAGCGGTAACGATTCCTGGGGATTTTGCAGCGCGAATTGGTGATTCCGTAGTAGTAACCGAGAACGGATATGAGTATCTAACTCCGTATCCCAAAGACTTACGAGTTCTCTAATTCTTCTACTCCGGGCTATGACAATGAGACCCGTATCCAAAACCACGCTTAGAGGTGTAGTCGATGAGCTCGCTTGCTTTCGCTGGAAGGAACAAGAACTCGATGAATTAGTCGCTCCCAAGTTTGGCATCATCACTGGATTCCAAGCGTTGCTCGATGAGTTGGAGGAACTCCGCGCCATCGACCTTGGTGAAACCGGTTTGGCGGGACCGGTTTATGGTCAGCACGACCAATGAGGGTTGCTGAATCGGTCTTTTTGTCCATCACCGAACTACGAGCGGCCATACAAAAAGGCGACATTTCACCCGCAGAGCTGACGCAGGCTTATCTAGACCGCATCGAGCGTCTCAATCAGCGCTCCAAGGCCTACATTACAGTAATGCAAGAAGCAGCGAACGCCCAGGCGCACGCGGTGGAGACTGCGTTGCACGATGGGCGGGGGAGCGGTGTGCTCGCTGGGATTCCCTACGCCTGCAAGGACCTGTTTCATGCGCGTGGTGTGGTAACCACCGCGGGCTCACGGGTGTTAAAGGATCACGTGGTGTCTAAGGAAAGCGCGACCGTGGTAAAGCGTCTCGAGAAGGCCGGCGCGATACTGCTCGGCAAAACGAACCTGCACGAATTCGCTTATGGAGCGACCGGGGAGAACACGCACTTCGGAACAGTACCCAATCCTTATGACGAAAGTCGTCTCGCCGGTGGATCTAGTAGCGGCTCCGCCGCTGCAGTGGCCTGCGGTTTGGCCGCCGCTGGGCTCGGTACCGACACCGGGGGTTCGGTGCGCGTGCCGGCAGCGCTCTGTGGTCTCGTTGGTCTTAAACCCACAATGGGTCGTGTCAGCACGCATGGTGTGATCCCGTACAGCTGGTCGCTCGATCACGTCGGTACGATCACACACACTTCCGCGGATGCCGCGACGTTGCTCAATACCATCGCTGGTTATGACCGACAGGATCCGGCTAGCGTGGACGTGCAAGTTACAGACTATGTCAAATCCCTTTCTGGAAGTATCAAGGGGTTGGTAGTTGGCATCCCTCGAAAGTTTTATTTTGACTGTGTTGATCCGGAAATCCGGGACGCAGTGG
>JAOTYS010000663.1 GCA_029861795.1 Gammaproteobacteria bacterium
CGATTGATCGACAGGAACTACCCTCGCAGAGGTTGGCGGCACTCGACAAATTCGGGGTACGCAGAACCTCTCTGCGGCGATAAATATTTGAAACTGCAGAGTATGATCAATTACTTTGGTAATTGCGGATAAACGCATTCAGTAGTTTTGCAGGAGATAATAGGCATGGCCCAACCCCGAATGGATTGCGTTATTCAGTTGCCTGACAAACGCCAATTGGCATATGCCGAATATGGAGAATCCAATGGTGCCCCCGTCTTTCTTTTTCACGGCCTCCCTGGTTCACGTCTTTCATGGGGCTACATTCGAGATAATCCATTTCCACCAGGCTTGAGAATCGTCGCGCCGGATAGACCCGGTTATGGTAGATCCGACCCTAAACCCAGTCGCACCCTCCTGCATTGGTCGGATGACATTGCTGGGTTGGCGGATGCCTTGGAAATAGAACAGTTTGCAGTGGTCGGCGTATCGGGCGGCGGCCCGGGAGCACTGGCTTGCGCTTGGAAGATGCCGGAACGCCTGACATCGGTCGGTGTGGTTGCGTGCCCCGCCCCCACTGACGCTCTCGGCGTATTTGAAGGTATGAGTAAGACAAACCGGTTCTTCATGAAACTGGCCTGGCGTTTGCCATGGCTATCCGCGCTGAACGTCCGATTACTGGCGTCTGTTATTCGCCGCAATCCCGCTCGTTACATCAACACCATGAAATACAAAATGCATGACGTGGATAAAGTCATACTTGCTCGCCCAGAAATTCAGGACATGCTGATTAAGGATTTTTGCGAGGCGCTGCGTGGTGGGGCACAGGGTATGGTGAGTGACATGTCGGCCAACCATGGCCGACCATGGGGCTTCCCGCTGGACAAGATCAAGATCAAAGTCCTTTTTTGGTTCTGCGAGCTGGACCTCAGTGTTCCACCTGCAATGGGGAGATACCTCAGCAATACGGTCCCGAACTGTGACGCTACGTTTGTCCCCGACGCAGGGCATCTATGGATTCTGGAACACCTGAACGAAGTGCTTGATGCACTTGTTCTCGGTAAGCGAAATTCAAAGCAAAAAGTCACACTCTGATTGTCAATGGTTGAGGAGTAACTGAACAATTAGTATCAATCGGGGATGACTATGAGCCGTTCTAAAAGTCGCAAAGGGAGGTGGGCGAGTGTCATACTTTTCTTCATTGTAGTCGGTAGCGTTTTGTTCCTAAAGAATTGGCCCTCATTTGGCGGAACCGTTTCGGGAGAGCGAAAAAAAAGGGCGCAAGCATCCCCTCACTACGTTGATGGCAAGTTTGTAAATGTCTTGCCTCATCCTTCATTAGAATCGGGAGACGTCTGGGACTATTTTACAGAGCAATTTTTCGGTGATCAGACGCGCGTTCCGCCATCAGCTATTCCGCTGTCAGTCATCCCGCCTGGGTCTATACAAACTCCGCCTCCCCCGGGACTACGAGCGATTTGGCTCGGCCATTCAAGTGTCTATATGGAACTGGATGGTCTTCGCTTACTGGTTGATCCGGTGTTTTCAAACTATGCATCGCCTATTAGTGGCATTGGCCCGAAGCGTTTTCATCCTCCACCCATCGCTATAACCGATCTTCCGAGGATTGATGCAGTAATCATTTCGCATGATCACTACGACCACCTGGACATGCGCACGATCCAGTATCTGTCTTCCAAAGGAACACAATTTTTTGTACCCCTTGGGGTCGGATCGCATCTTGGCAAATGGGAAGTACCAGATCGTCAGATCACTGAATTGGACTGGTGGGAATCAACAGAAATAAAAGGCCTGACGCTAGTCTGTACTCCTGCTCAACACTATTCGAGTCGAGGAATTCTTGACTACAAGGAAACACTCTGGTCTTCCTGGTCGGTCATAGGGCCTAAACACCGAGTTTTCTACAGCGGAGATACGGGATTTGCCGATCATTTCCAGCTAATTGGTGAGCGACTGGGACCTTTTGACTTAAGCGTAATCAAGATCGGGCAATATGGTCCTGGCGCTTCTTGGATCTATAGCCACATGGACCCTGAGCACGCGATTGAGGCACACCTCGCTGTTCGGGCACGCCGCATGCTTCCCGTGAGTTGGGGAACGTTCAATATAGCATTTCACGATTGGGATGAACCGATAAAACGCGCTGTCAAAGCAGCGAATGAAAAGGATGTGGAATTGGTGACACCACGCGTGGGTGAGGTTGTAATAGCAGGCGAGCCTTTTAGTTCCCATAGCTGGTGGGAGGAGGTCAAATAGATTGCTCAACAGTATCGCCTAGGAGCGGCGTTCCGATGAGTGGGTCCGCGCTGTCGAAACGTAGCCTATGAAGGTCTGCTCCTGGCCCTACAGCCACTCAAATACCCGATTCTTCTCACCCAGCCCGGCGTAGAAACTGTTGATTTTATTGGTGGCTATGGGTGGACTCGAACCACCGACACCGGCATTATGAAAATAGAATAGCCTTTTATATTTCCACTAGTTACGCGCGCCGATCCCACGCGTTTTCGACTGGAAATGC
>JAOTYS010000664.1 GCA_029861795.1 Gammaproteobacteria bacterium
TGGCCTAAAAGCGTCCTGCCTCCCGCTCAGTTAAGCTGGGACAGCGGCCGCTACCGTGATTGAGGGAGATCTGGGGATTCCCTACCCTCCCATCAAATACTTCTCTCAATAATCTTCTTTTCATCGTCTTTGCGGACGGCACATGATCGCTCCGCGCCCGCCCGACCGTGCCAAACACTCCCCAGGCGTTGCCCTACAACTCGCCGTCAAGGCCGGTCTTCAGGGCCCTTCGCGGGCGTTCCTTTGGAGGGGGAGGAAAACCGGCGGTCGGTCGGGAAAAGATATTCTAACATACTGATTAATAATCATTTATTTTTGTTGACAACCATAGAAAAAGGCCTATATTTCGCTCACTTTCCCCAACATAAGTGTTGGAGGTTGAACGATGAGAATACGTCCCTTACATGACCATTTAGTAGTGAAGCGCTTAGAAGACGAGCGGACCTCGCCGGGCGGGATTGTCATCCCCGACACGGCGGCCGAAAAGCCGATGCGCGGCGAAGTGATTGCCGTGGGCAAAGGTAAAGTGCTCGACAACGGCAATGAAGTAGTAATCGTAAGGTGCGCCAGGGTGGCCTGACGTACCTCTTTAGAATGAGGGCACAATCATGAGTAAGAGATCGAACCGACCCCGTGACGACTTTGACGAGTTCGCACTGTTTTCCGACCCGGATTTCGACACGGAGGCATTCATAGAATTTATGGCCCGTGGGTGCGCAAACCGCGAGGAGCGAACTGCGCGGCAAAGGGTGGATGACTGGAGCGAGGTCAAGTGGCTCCAGGATCAGCTATACGATTTGGATGATACGCGTGATTGGAATGACACGCATGATCGGGATGATTGGAATGATGGGAATGATGGGAATGATTGGAATTCGGATGAGGAAATCGAGTGGCACTAAGCACTGTGTAACCGAGAATCCACGCAACAAGGAGAAACGAAAGCTCATGAGTAGGAGATGGAATCATCGCACCGAGAACTACGAGGAAAATGACTTCATCTATGGCCCTGATCCCTATGTCCAGGCACTCATGGACGCTCTGTACAAAGAGTCCATGGAACTGGCGAGGCAAAATGCCCTTCGGCTGGCAAAAGACTGGAAAGACAGCGGGTGGCTTCAAGCCCAGGTGGACGAAAACATCGTTTCACAGCAGCAGCGTTCCAAACTATCCAGAAACGGGTTTTAGCCATCGCGCAACAATAGTCACCTACTACGAGGAGACGTGGCATGGAACATCATCAAAAACATGATCGGCGAAATCGCGATCCCCGAGACAGGATGGGTGCCGAAGATAAATGGCATCAAGCATCTGCACGGAAGAGACGCAAGGCCTTCCTGCGGCTACAGCAGGAACCCGATATGGATTCCGTTGGCACGCGCCGTTCGGTCTGGCTGAACGGGCACTACGAGGAACATGATGATGACTAACGAATGATAGACATGACCGGATTTGACGAAAAAAGTATTCGCAAGCAGGTATTGCTGCTGCTGGAGAAAAGCACCTGGGACAAGGCCGCAGTGATGTTCACTGCGGAGGTGCTTCGACAGACGAGAATATTTCGGTCTATCAAACCTCTCGTTGAAAGGAATCTGGATGACGCCGCGTTGCGCTCCGAACTCCGCTCTCTACACAAGGCAACGCATGCATTAAAACGTGCCAACAGTACTGTTTCTCCGAAGCTATCATCTTTACTCGATCTGTACCTCGATAGCTCTACTCGACGCCGTCAAATCGAGTCTTCCGCCTACCCCACTTTCTTGAGCCAAATGACGGTCGAACTTGACTTTCTTTGCGAATATCTCGAATCCATCATGAGTCTGTGGCCGCAAAAACAGTCACAGCTGGAGCTTCATGCTCTCTTGTTTTCACCACTGATAGAAGACATTTTGGCAACATATCAGAAATATTTCGACTCTCTCCCATCGAAAGGGGCGCCACTGACCACGCTTGTTCGACTTGTAGTTAGTCCAGTTGGTGAACCCCCCGAAGAACTGGACAAGCTTATCGCTAAGACTATGCGGCGACTCAAGAGACGTAAGCAGAGCTACAGCAATTCACTGAGCACACAACCCCAAGAAAATACCTAACTTTCAGCGCATAATTCGCAAAATTACAACTTCGCGGGTTCCGACTACTGCACTTCTCCGGGCAAGCAGATCAAACTGCGTTCCGCGATTTGACTTGCTCTTCATCACTCGATCGCTGACGTTCAACTCAAGAACGGAACGTCTACGATCGGAATCGGCCCACTTGGCCTTACAAATGCAACGGACAGAGGATGGCAGGCTATGGCGACGCAGGTGCTGACGATTCATTGGGTTGGGTATTGCTCCCTCTTACTTTTCGTTCTTGCCTATGCACTGGTGCTCGTTGAGGAATACACACACTTACGCAAATCCAAGCCTGTCATCCTGGCAGCGGGAATCATCTGGGGTTTGATCGCTTTCAAGTCCGCCGACCAGCACGCCGCAGAAGAGGTCAGCGAAGCGCTACGACACGCCCTGGTGGAATA
>JAOTYS010000665.1 GCA_029861795.1 Gammaproteobacteria bacterium
TCCACAAAATTTCCATAGAGGAAGGACTCCGCGAGAGCATAGCGTCCTGGCATCTGTGCCGGCACTAATCGCCGTTCAGCTCTCTTCTGCTCCATTACCTGCTGTGTTAACTGAATCCGCCGCACCAAAGGTTGACGTTGGCAAGAAAAGCGGTATTGGAGGCGTCAAGGTTGCACGTATTTCAACGATACCATATTTCGCTGTATCGCAACTTAAAAATCAGATTGAGTGTTTGAGAGACCAAGGTATGCAAGTCGCATTGATTTGTTCTGAAGGGCCAGAGTTGTCAAACGTGCGATTTGGTGCTGGACTCAGCTATGTTGCGGTGGACCTGGCGCGCGATTTTTCCCCGGCAAAAGACCTCGTTGCTCTGTTTTCGCTGATACGGATATTCCGACGATATCGGTTCGCTATTGTGCATTCCACTACACCGAAGGCGGGCTTGCTGACGGCAATCAGCGGGTTTATTTGCCGTGTGCCTGTACGATTACATACCTTTACTGGACAACGCTGGGTAACGCTAAAGGGGGTGATGCACTGGCTGAGTCGCATTAGTGACAAGATGATCGCGCGATTGAATACGCGTTGTTATGCCGATAGCGTAAGCCAGTGTGAACTGCTCATAAGAAAGAAAATCGTACCGGCAAGAAAGATCGGCGTCATTGGCAAGGGGTCGCTTGCGGGAGTCGATTTGGACCGCTTTAGTCGGGCAAAATGGGTGAGTTCAGCGGCAGAGACTAGGCGGAATTTATCGATCAGCGAAAGTTCTAAGGTTATTCTGTTTATTGGACGTATCACCGGCGATAAAGGTATAGGGGAGTTGCTTTCCGCCTTTGGTCAGCTGTCAAGTCTTGATTACGACGCAGACCTCGTACTGTTAGGTCCGCTAGGTCCAGACTATGAGCACGTCTTTTCTGATGCTTCGAGCCCCACGGCCACTAATTCCAGAATACATTATATCGGCTATAGAGATTGCCCAGAGCGCTATCTTGCGATCACCGACGTGCTCTGCTTGCCGAGCTATCGTGAAGGTTTTGGAACGGTAGTCATCGAGGCGGCCGCCATGGCCGTACCTACGGTTGGAACAAGAATTACTGGCCTTTGCGACGCCATAGTTGATGGGGCAACGGGAATTCTGGTGCCACCGCGCAATGAGACCGCTTTGTTTAATGCATTGAGGCGATTACTCGAAAATCCAGAGCTGCTATCAAAATTAGGATCGGAAGCAAGGGCGCGATGTATTACCGACTTCGATGCAAAGCTTATAAACCGTGGCTTGCTCGATGAGTATGCGCGCCTCTTGCAGCACCATTTGAGTTGAAAGTGATGGTGAAAATGATTTACTGGTTTCGGTACGGGATGTGGATACTTTGGCGGTGGTGTTGGAGCGCTTGATTCAAGATGCCTCACTAAGACGACGCACGGGGAAAGCCTCGCTGAGGCCGAGTTCGGGTTACAGCAGGTGATAGCAGAGACGCTGCTGGTATATCAACATCTCGTGAAAAAGAACGACGAGTACGAGATCGCCAAGACTAGGAGTCCGACCTTGTCGGACTGATAAGCCAGTGGACCCATGGTGCCATCCGCCACGCGGAAGTTCCTGAAGTGATCATGTCTGTCTCAAGCTAGACCATGCGCCAGACCACTGCTCTTGCTCAGCCCGATTTCGCCTTGATTTGCTCCACCTGGCGAACATTTGTTTGACCAGAGTGAAAAGTTGGGAGCTTAGGGCATAATCTCAACGGGTGAACAGCCCCAGTCTTCGGTGTCCAGAATTATGAGGAATACAATACTCGTAACGGGAGGAGCGGGTTTTATTGGATCCAACTTTGTTTTGGATTGGATAGCCAACAGTGAAGGGACTGTGATCAATCTAGACAAACTCACGTATGCCGGAAACCTCGATAATCTGCGCAGCTTAAACGGAAATCCGCGGCACGTATTTGTCCGCGGTGACATCGGTGACCGAGAGCTAGCGCGGCAGTTGCTCACCAAACACGAACCACGGGCTTTAGTTAATTTCGCGGCTGAGAGTCATGTTGATCGCTCTATTCATGGACCCGAGGACTTTATTAACACCAACATCAACGGGACGTTTCATCTTCTGGAAGAAACCAGGGGGTATTGGCAGGATCTCACTGAATCGGAAAAAAGCGCGTTTCGTTTCTTAAATGTGTCGACGGACGAGGTGTACGGATCGCTCGGTGCCCGCGATCCAGCATTCACTGAAACGACACCCTATGCGCCGAATAGCCCCTACGCGGCATCAAAGGGGGCTTCAGACCACCTGATACGCGCTTACCATCATACTCACGGATTGCCCACCATCACGACGAACTGTTCAAACAATTATGGGCCGTACCAATTTCCGGAAAAGCTGATCCCGCTAATGATAATGAACGCGGTTGCAGGCAAGCCACTTCCGATCTACGGTGACGGGCTTAATGTCCGCGACTGGCTCTACGTCGGGGACCACTGCGAAGCAATCCGGGTGGTCTTGGATAGGGGCG
>JAOTYS010000155.1 GCA_029861795.1 Gammaproteobacteria bacterium
CTTTACTATCTCGTCTAGATCAGGAGGACCTTTCGGGCCGCGGTTCTGTCCCCACGGATCCTTACCGCCTCCTGAGCCAGGTTGATTCCAAGGCATATTACTTTCCTCATTTACTGCTTGGGAGCTGACCCAAGGATTACAAACAGGCTCATTGTATCACCCTAACAACGTCGCGGTCTGTCGAAGGTGATGCCGAACCGATGGTTACGCCTGGCCTACTTGAGCAAGTTGATTCTGCGACGTGTCGGGGCCGCTGACAAACCGGCATTTTTCGAACTCCGGTTGCTGCTCTAACCATCCCAATTGTGGGCCATCAAGTTCTATCTCGATTAGCCAGTCTCCACTGTCTGTGACGTCTTCATTCAACACGTTGAGGCGCTCATAGAGCATGGCACGTAAACGACCCGCTGAAGGCGGTAGTTTTACGCAGCGACGTATCCGATCTTGCCTCAATTGTTCCGCGAGGGCCTGGTGCAGCAAATCCAATCCCTCGCCAGTTTCAGCCGATAGCCACACTTTACTGACACTGGCGGAGGCGTCGTGTTCCCAACCCGGGAATCGACCGGTCAAATCGATTTTGTTGAAAACCAAAATTTGCGGGACCCCTATCGCGCCAATTTCGCTCAACACCTCTTGCACCTGTGCCATACATTCGTGACGCTCTGGTGTCGCACTGTCGATTACATGAATAAGAAGGGTTGCCGCCGCCACCTCTTCCAAGGTCGAATGAAACGCCTTGACTAAGCCATGAGGCAAGTCGCGGATGAATCCTACCGTATCCGACAACACTACTGGACCGAAGTTTTGTACCTGCAAACGGCGCATCTTCGGATCAAGGGTGGCGAAGAGCTGATCCGCCGCGTATTCCGACGATCCGGTCATGGAATTGAATAAAGATGACTTACCCGCATTGGTGTAACCCACCAGAGAAACAGTTGGGATGGGAACCTTACGTCTAGCCCTGCGTCGCAGTGCCCTTTGCGACCTGACGCGCTCCAGTCTTTGCCGCAGAGTGCGAATACGCATGCCAATTAAGCGGCGGTCTGTTTCAAGCTGTGATTCACCCGGTCCACGCAGCCCAATACCGCCTTTCTGTCGCTCTAAATGGGTCCAACCGCGCACTAGGCGGGTTGACAGGTGTCGCAATTGCGCAAGCTCAACTTGTAATTTGCCTTCATGGGTGGAGGCTCGCTGGGCGAATATGTCGAGAATCAAACTGGTACGATCTAGCACCCGACAAGATACTGCGCGCTCGAGGTTGCGCTCTTGCACTGGTGAAATAGAATGATTGACCACCACCAGGCTAGCCTGATGCTCTCGCACTGCGTCGGCCAGTTCCTTGACCTTTCCCGAGCCGATGTAACTAGCCGCGACCGGCCGATCACGCTGTCCCGACAATACGGTGCAGACTTGCGCGCCTGCCGATTCGATCAGCAGGCGTGTCTCTGCGATGAACTCCTTTGGGTCCTCGCCGCGACGCCCCTGATGGACGAGGATCGCCCGTTCGGACAGAGGCAAACTCGATGCGTTAGCCTGCCCCTTGGCCCTAACTGAGGGTTGATTAGGTTGCGGATTCGTCGTCGGTATCTTCAATAGGAATCTTAATCGGTCTGCCAGGCACGACCGTCGAGATAGCATGTTTATAGATCATTTGACTCACGCTGTTTTTGAGTAATACCACGAATTGATCAAAGGACTCTATTTGGCCCTGTAACTTAATGCCGTTAACCAGGTAAATGGATACCGGTACCCGCTCCTTACGCAGTACGTTAAGAAAAGGATCTTGAAGAGCCGCCCCTTTTGCTTGCGCCATGATCTGTCTCCTATTGTTATCGTAATGTCTATCAGGCTGACGTCTAGAGTCCTCCGGCTGACTCCGAGGCCCTAGTATACCCTAATACGTCAAATGTACTGCTCACATAATCTATCACGGCACGTTCCGCTGAGGAGCTACCGCCGTCAAACCAAGTTAGTCCCGGCCATTGACGCAACCAAGTCAACTGACGCTTTGCCAGTTGCCGAGTCGCCGCCACCCCCTGCGCCACCATGGCGCTATAGCCAATATTATTGTTCAGATACCGCATTACCTGCCGATATCCTACCATGCGTAAGGCCGGCGCATCCTCCTCGAGATTCTGGCGCGATACAACTGAGGCAACCTCGTCCATTAATCCGTTCGCCAGCATACCGCGGAATCTGACGTCGATACGATGGTGAAGCTCCGATCGCTGCGGTGCAACAGCCATTTTGACAACACGGTACGGCAATCTATCCATAACCTCCCTATTGCGGAGCACAACGGGCGAAGCTCCCGTCAGTGTGTGTATTTCCAACGCCCGTTGAATGCGCTGGCCGTCATTCACGCTGATTTGTGAAGCCGTCTCAGCGTCTATCGCCGCGAGCCGTGCGTGCAGTGCCGGCCAACCTAGCCGCTGCGCCTGCGCCGTAATCTGCCTACGCACTTTAGGGTCCGCTGAGGGCAGATCGGATAGCCCATGCTCCAATGCGTGGAAGTAGAACATGGTTCCACCGACCAACAACGGAATTCGACCGCGGCTCAAGATATCTGTTATCGCTGTTAACGCGTCCGTTCGAAATTCTGCGGCTGAGTAGGTGTCGCACACATCGCGAATATCGATCAGGTGATGTGGAGTGCTGGCCCTGGCAGCACAATCAGGTTTTGCGGTACCGATATCCATGCCGCGGTACACCTGGGAAGCGTCCACACTAACAATCTCGAACGGGAAATGCCGACACAGCGTAATCGCAAGTTTGGTCTTGCCCGATGCTGTCGGGCCCATGAGGAAGAACAATGGCGGGACTCTAGCCTGCGCCGGCGCAGCACCTGGCTCCCCTCGTGTACTTGGCACCACGTTGCCACCATCTTGGTGAACCGTTGGTAGTTCGACTGGCCGGAAGCCGGCGGCTGACCCAGTAGCGATATCAGCGACCACGCAAGAACCACTTGTCGAGCTCATTCATGGTGAGCTGAACGTATGTAGGCCTTCCATGGTTGCACTGGCCGCTGCGTTCGGTGCGCTCCATATCCCTCAACAGTGCATTCATTTCCGCGTTGTTGAGTTGTCGGTTAGCCCGGACAGAGGTGTGGCAAGCGAGCGTTGACAGCAACTCATTGGTCGTGTTCTCGATTCTCTCGCTTGCACCTTGTTCAGCCAGATCAGAAAGGACATCGCGTACTAGTTCGGCGATCCGCTCTGTTGCGACGAGCTCCGGCGCCTCTCGCACCACTAAGGTATCTTCACCAAGGCGGGATACGGCGAAACCCATTTTTTGAAACAGTGTGTTGTGCGCCTCCGCCAGCGCCGCCTCGCCCTCACTGACGCGCAAAGTGACTGGCACAAGCAGCGTTTGCGTGTGTACCCCGGTATCGTCGAGCTGAGATTTCAAACGTTCATAGGTGATTCGTTCGTGGGCGGCGTGCATATCCACCAATATGAGCCCGTCGCTGTTCTCGGCGAGGATGTAGACACCGCGAAGCTGGGCCAAGGCATAACCCAAGGGTGGGATATCCCCAGCTCGGTTCGAGCTAATGTTATGGATATGGATGGCATCTGATTGGCGCTCCTGACCGTGCAATGCACCGTAGGTCTGCAATTGCTCGTTCACCTGCAAAGCGATGTGACCCTGCGGCGCCCCACTACCACCTGCTCCGGCTGTTGAAGGTCTATCTCGATGCATCTCGGGTAGAAGGGCCGGTCGGTCACCGGGTCCCTGTGGTAGTTCCTTTCTCTGCCCAGTGCTGTCGCCATAACCCGGTCCTGTGCCCGCCAAAGTTCGTTCGATGGTTTGAAAAACGAAATCATGAACCGAGCGGCTCTCACGAAACCGCACCTCGTGCTTGGTTGGATGCACGTTCACATCCACCTTGATAGGATCAAGTTCCAGGAATAGCACAAAAGCAGGGTGCCGATCATGGTATAGCACGTCTTGATAGGCACGGCGCACCGCGTGCGCCACAACCTGATCACGGATGGTTCGGCCGTTTACAAAAAAGTATTGCAGGTCTCGCTGACTGCGGGAAAACGTAGGCAGCGCTACCCAGCCCCACAATCGCATCGAGCCCGCCGCTGCATCGATGTAAACACAGTGTTCGGCAAACTCCTTTCCACATATCTCGCCAACGCGACGAATCCTGTCGTTGTCATTGGTGACGATTTTCCAAGTGAAGGTAGAACGTCCGTTATGACTCAGCGCAAAACCGACGTCAAACCGACTTAGCGCCACCCGCTTCACCACATTGTTAATATGCTGCAATTCAGTGGCTTCTTTTCGTAAGAACTTACGGCGGGCGGGTACGTTAAAGAACAAATCTTCGGTCACCACGGTGGTCCCGGGCGCGAGCGCTACCGGTTTAGGGCCCTGGACACCAGCCCCACCCTCGCAGCTCACTTCCCAAGAGCCGTCTTGATCCAACGCACGAGAGCGCAAGCGTAATCGCGAAACCGCGGCAATACTGGGCAGGGCCTCGCCGCGAAACCCTAAAGTGGCGACGCGCTCTAGATCATCCAGACTATTGAGTTTGCTGGTCGCATGGCGAGACAAGGCCAACACCAGGTCGTCTTTGGCAACGCCTACCCCATTGTCGCTCACTCGGATCCGTTTCACGCCGCCGCGATCCGCATCGATCGAAATACGAGACGCCCCTGCATCCAAGCTGTTCTCCAACAACTCCTTTAGGACCGATGCAGGCCGCTCTACAATCTCCCCGGCGGCGATCTGATTAATCAGCTGCGAGCTCAGGGATTTAATGCGTCGGGGCGCTAGTGTCACAGGCTCCATGCGCTCAACCTCCCTGCTCCACCGTGGGAATGCGAAGTTTTTGCCCTGCTTTGATATGACTACTTCCGAGTTTGTTCACGCTGCGCAAGTTCGACACACTCACGTTAAAGCGCTGCGCAATATGGGAAAGCGTATCACCCGAACGAACCACATATTCGGTTGGATTCGAACGCACCGGGCCCGAACTCCCAACTGAAGCAATCTGTACGTCGGCCGCATAACGTTTAATCCCTTTAAAGATCGCACTTGCCACTTTGATCTGGTGACCTTTGCTCGCCAATAACCGTTCCTCCTTTGGATTGGAGAGAAACGCGGTTTCAACTAGGATCGAAGGGATGTCGGGGGACTTGAGCACGGCGAAACCGGCTTGCTCCACTCTTCGGCTATGCAGACGCCCCAACTTAGCGAGTTCTCCAAGTACGTTGGAACCAAAACTGATGCCATCATTAATGGTCTGGGTCATGGACAAATCGAGCAGCACCTTGGCCAGTACCTCGTCTTTATCCCGCAACGTTACACCACCAGCCAGATCAGAAGCGTTCTCCTTGTCCGCAATCCACTTCGCCATCTCACTGCTTGCGCCCCGCTGTGACAGCGTAAACACCGATGACCCTCGTGCCGAACGTTTGCGATAAGCGTCCGCATGGATGGATACAAACAAGTCTGCATTATGGTGCCGCGCTATCGCTATTCGTCGCCGCAACCCCACATAGTAGTCACCGCTGCGTATCATCACAGGTCGAAAGCCAGGGCTGGCGGAGACCAGCTTATACAGGCGTTTAGCTATCGACAACACCACGTCTTTTTCACGCACCCCGCTGGGTCCCACCGCCCCTGGGTCCTCTCCGCCGTGACCGGCATCGATGGCTACAACAAAGGTCCCCGTGGGTTTCGGGGCGGTTGCCACCGGCGCTACCGCTACACTCGCCGCTGCCCCAGCACTATAAAGATCGATAACTAACCGGTGTCCATATAATTCACTCGGTTTTAGCACCGCTGTGCGAGGCTCCACCGGTCTACGCATGTCGAATACGAAACGAAGGGTGTTGGGTTCTGGCTGGCCAGTGCGAACCCCCTTGAGGAATCTTCCACTGGTGTCCAGCTCTGGCAATCTGCCGCGGAGCACCGCGTCATTGATATCGACCACGACACGATATGGGTTATCCAAGGTGAATACTTTATGCACCAGGGGACCGCTTAGATCAAACACCAAGCGGGTATGATCCGGAGCTCGCCACATACGCAAACTGTGGACGACAACGCTTTTGCCGAAACATCCGCCGGCGTAGGTCAGCAACAACACAAGGAGGACGCCACGAAGTCTCATCATGGCTCCCGCATTACACTAGATTGTGAAGCGGATGTCTGTGATTGCCACTCGACGACTCGGCCATTGGGTGCGCTACTGATAGCGACCCGCACATCTGGCGTAGGCAGTATTGTCGCAGCCCGTTCGGGCCATTCCACCAAACACAGCGCCGCGCCGCTCAAGTAGTCACGCACCCCCGCGAGCTCCAACTCAAAGGGATCATTCAGACGAAACAAGTCAAAATGATATATTGTTCTCTCGGGCAACTCATAGGTTTCGACCAATGTGTAAGTGGGGCTTTTCACCATGCCCGTGAAGCCAAAACCACATAAGATACCTCGAATCAGCGTTGTTTTACCGGCGCCAATCGCGCCTGAGAAGTACACCAACTGACCCGCATATAGACTCGGCGCGATCGAGGCGCCCAGCGCCTGCATCGCCCGTGTGTCGTTAACATTTCGTCGCCAGTCCTGCAACGACTCTCAATCACTAGGGGTCCGGCCTGATAGTGTCTGGGGCCTCTGCATATGACAGCGTTTAACGGCTAAGTGCTGCAAGATCATTCAGCTCTGCGCGAATATGCCGTAGTAGATCTGTCGCCATCAACCCAAGCTCTCCGCCTTGTTGTGCCCCCCGGTCTCCAGCGCTGGCGTGGATCCATGCCCCCAATCTCGCTGCCTCTGCTAGGCCCAATCCCTGCGCGATAAGTGCAATGATAACGCCACTGAGCACATCACCCATTCCACCGCTTGCCATACCAGGATTACCACGGTCGCATAAGTACACGTTATCACTGGAAGATGCAATCAGGGTCCCGGCGCCTTTGAGCACGCACACGCCACCATAGCGCTCGATAATGGCGCATGCGGCAGCACGACGATCTGCTTGCACGTCCGCGGTGCTGCTCCCGAGCAGACGCGCGGCTTCGCCCGGATGCGGGGTGAGGACCCAATTGTCGCGTGAAAACGGATTATCGGCCAACAGATTAAGTGCGTCCGCATCCACAACCAGAGGTCGATTTAACTCAGTGGCAGCCGCAAACATCGCCTGCCCCCAGGCGTTACGCCCAAGCCCCGGACCTACCGCGATGGCAGAACAGCGCTCAGCACACTGACGCAACGCTTCGCAATCGTCAACCGCGGCCACCATTAGCTCTGGTGTATAGGCAGTCACCAACTCCGCGTGTGCCGCCTGCGTTGCCACCGTTACCAAGCCCGCGCCACTGCGATAGGCTGCCGCGCCGGCCATGCGTACAGCTCCAGGCATACCTAGGTCTCCGCCAACCACCAGCACATGACCGGCGTGCCCTTTGTGGGCGTCACGCGCTCTGCGCGGCACCAAGCGGCATAGACTTTGTGGCGTGACGCGCACGGCCAACGGACTCACAACATCATAAATTTGCGATGGCACGCCTAAGTTTTCGAAGCGGATCTCACCTACAAACTCCGGCCCGCGACCGGTAAACAGACCAAGTTTCAAGCCAATGAAGGTAACAGTGAGATCGGCCCGCACCGCCGAGCCAAGCACGCGCCCGGTATCCGCGTGGATACCGGAGGGGATATCCAGTGCGAGCACAGGCGCGGTTGCCGCATTAATCGCCTCAATGGCGCGCGCCCACTGACCGCTCACCGCTCGTTCCAATCCGGTGCCGAACAATCCATCTACGATCACGTCAGTAGACGGCAACTGAGCATCAAATGACTCGACTGCAATGCCATCGGTTTCTACCATGCGCCGCATTTGTTTCGCGTCATCGGAACGCGGCTCGGCGAGGGCCAACACACAACAATCCATGCCAGCACTTTTCGCCGCATGGGCGACCACATATCCATCACCCCCGTTGTTACCGCCACCACACACCACGGTGATATGCTTCGCCTGGGGCCACTTGCGCCGCACACATGCAAAAGCGGCTTCTCCGGCCGTTGTCATTAACGACGCACCCGCTATGCCGCAGTCCTCGATGGCCAACCGATCCAGCTCTCGGGTCTGGGCCGCACCAAATAATGATTGGGGCAACTCAGTCATAGTGACTATGATAGGTCGTCATGACCTCAACGCGAAGCAATCACATCGACTTTCAAGATCTGGCTGGTCAGATTAAGCGTTGGGGTAACGAGCTTGGTTTTAAGCGGGTTGGGATCGCCGACACTGAGCTCGACCGCGCCGAGACGCAACTGTTGCATTGGTTGGATCAGGGTATGCACGGCGAGATGGGGTATATGGCGCGCCATGGCACCAAGCGCAGCCGGCCGGCTGAGCTACAACCGGGCACAGTTCGAGTTATCTCCGGCAGTGTGGATTATTTCCCGCCTAATGCACGCGATCCACAAGCCGTACTTGCCGATGAATCGCTGGGCTTTATCTCGCGCTATGCCTTGGGTCGCGACTACCACCGATTTATCCGCCGACGTCTTCAGACGCTGGCACACAGAATTCAAGACGTAGTGGGACCATTCGGATATCGCGCGTTTGCCGACAGCGCGCCTGTGCTGGAAAAACCTTTAGCACAAAAGGCGGGATTAGGCTGGATTGGCAAACACTCCAATCTCATCAATCGCGAGTGTGGTTCATGGTTCTTTCTAGGGGAACTTTATACAGACCTCCCCCTGCCGGTAGACACTCCTGCGCAAGAACATTGTGGCACCTGTAACGCCTGTATCGATGTCTGCCCGACTAATGCCATCGTCGCACCATTCGTGGTAGACGCGAGACGTTGTGTTTCGTACCTCACCATTGAACTGCACGGGCCCATACCCGAACAGTTACGTCCTTTGATCGGCAATCGTGTATTCGGCTGCGATGATTGTCAATTGGTTTGTCCATGGAATCGGTTCGCCCAACCGTCGACAGAGTCCGCATTCTCGGCGCGAACTTATCTTGATTCACCAAAACTGGTCGATCTATTCGGATGGACGGAACGAGAATTTCTGGATGCCACCGAAGGCTCGCCGATCAGGCGTATCGGTTATGAACGTTGGTTGCGAAACATCGCCATTGCATTGGGCAACGCCGCCACAACCTGTGAAATCATTCTTGCTCTGGAGCGACGTACGCAACACCCCTCGACTCTGGTGCGCGAGCACGTGACCTGGGCACTGCGGCGCCACCGCAGTCATTTCATGAACGAATCTGGCTCTCGGATAAAGTGAGTGCGATAGAAGCGCAGCTCTTCAATAGATTCGCGTATGTCATCCAACGCCTTGTGGGTGTTTTTTTTGGTAAACCCT
>JAOTYS010000666.1 GCA_029861795.1 Gammaproteobacteria bacterium
ACCCGGTGATGTTCGCGACGCTTTACTTTTTCTCGCTACTTGGATTACTGATGAATCTGATCGGCGATTTAACTTACACCGTCGTTGATCCGCGGATCGATTTTGAGAGCCGCGAGGTCTGATATGAATCAGGCAATCGCGATAACCCCCCCTGCTAGTAACAAGGTCCTTGGACTCAGGGTCTCCCCGTTAACACGGCGTCGTGTGCGAAACTTTCGCGCCAATAAGCGCGGTTATTGGTCGTTATGGATCTTTTTGATCATTTTTATCATCACCCTGTTCGCTGAGTTTGCCGCCAATGACAAGCCGTTTCTGGTCTATTTCGATGGGGAGTTATATGGCCCGGTCTTCAAAGCCTATCCAGAGTCAACTTTCGGCGGTGAGTTCGAGACACAAGCGGATTACCGAGACCCTCATGTTGCTGAGCTCATCGATGAGAAAGGTTGGATGCTCTGGCCCATCGTGCGTTACAACTACCGCACTGTAGCCTGGGACCTGCCGGCGCCTGCCCCTTCCCCCCCTGACGCCGAACACTGGCTGGGCACAGACGATCAAGCCCGCGATGTGGTGGCCAGGCTGATCTACGGATTCAGAGTGTCGGTACTTTTTGGATTTGCGCTCACAATCATCAGCGCCATCATCGGTGTCATCGCGGGCGCCCTGCAAGGTTATTACGGCGGTTGGTTGGATCTGCTGTTCCAACGCTTCATTGAAATATGGTCGGGGCTGCCAACGCTTTACTTGCTGATCATTCTGGCAAGCGTGGTGGAACCCAATTTTTGGTGGTTATTGGGATTGCTGTTGTTGTTTAGTTGGATGGGTTTTGTCGGCGTGGTCCGCGCCGAATTTCTACGCGCCCGAAATTTTGACTACGTCAGGGCCGCCCGTGCGTTGGGTGTTAGCAACATAAAGATCATGCTGCGCCACGTGCTACCCAACGCCCTGGTCGCAACTCTCACTTTTATGCCCTTCACCCTGGCAGGTTCGGTCACTGTGTTGACCTCTTTGGACTTTCTTGGTATTGGCTTGCCGCCGGGTTCGGCTTCGCTGGGTGAGATACTGGCGCAGGGCAAAGCCAACCTTCAAGCACCCTGGCTCGCGTTATCCGGGTTCTTTGTCATCGCGACCATGTTAAGCCTTCTGATCTTTATCGGTGAAGCGGTACGTGACGCTTTCGATCCCAGAAAGATAGCCACCTGAATCATCGCCGACAAGCCAGGCTATGCACAATTTCAACGAGTCAACCGGACCACTGTTGGAAATCGATGACTTGTCGGTGAATTTTGACGTGTTCGATGGCTCGGTGGAGGCGGTTCGACATGTCAGCTTCAACATTAATGCTGGCGAGGCGGTGGCACTAGTCGGCGAAAGCGGTTCAGGTAAATCCGTTACCGCATTATCGGTGATGCAGTTGTTACCATACCCCAAAGCACGCCACCCCAGCGGCAGTATCCGTTTCCGAGACCAAGAGTTGATTGGAGCTGATCAAGAATTACTGCGCACCGTGCGCGGCGACCGCATCAGTATGATCTTCCAAGAACCCATGACCTCGCTCAATCCTTTGCACACCGTGGAGAAACAAATCAACGAAACTCTGTTTCTACACAAAGGTCTCAGCAAGATCGCCGCACGCGAACGCACACTTGAGCTATTAACGCTGGTGGGATTGCGGGAGCCCGACAAACGCCTAACCACCTACCCCCATCAACTCTCCGGCGGACAACGTCAGCGCGTGATGATTGCAATGGCGCTTGCCAACGAACCGGACTTGTTGATTGCTGACGAGCCCACCACCGCCGTGGATGTGACCATTCAGGCACAGTTGCTGAAGCTACTGAAGGATTTGCAGCAACGCCTGGACATGGCCCTTCTGCTTATCACCCACGACCTTGGGATTGTGCGCAAGATCGCAGATCGAGTTTGCGTCATGCGACAAGGAGAGATCGTCGAAAGTGGTCTGGTGGCGGACATCTTCGAGCGCCCTCAGCATGAATACACGAGCGAGCTTTTGGCGGCGGAGCCGTCGGGAAAACCGCCAAAGATTGCCGCCGATTCCCCTCAAGTGCTGAGTGCAAGCGATGTACGCGTATGGTTTCCAATTAAGGCCGGTATACTCAGACGCACGATAGACCACGTTAAGGCAGTGGATGATGTCTCCATGCTAGTCCGCAAGGGTCACACCATCGGTGTTGTGGGCGAGAGCGGTTCAGGGAAAACAACTTTGGCGCTCGCGCTACTGCGGCTACAAAAAAGCGACGGACACATTCGTTTTGAAGAACAAGAATTGCAAGGTTTATCGAGTCAGGAGTTACAGCCGTTGCGCCGCCAAATGCAGATCGTGTTTCAAGATCCTTTCGGAAGCCTCAGCCCGCGCATGTCTGTAGCACAAATCATTGCCGAAGGTCTCGAGGTGCACAACCTCGGTGCAACAGAGGCAGAACGCGAAGAGATGATTATCGATGCATTAGAACAAGTGGACCTCGAACCGGACAGTCGTCACCGCT
>JAOTYS010000156.1 GCA_029861795.1 Gammaproteobacteria bacterium
TGTCGCGCATATCATCGCAGATCATTAGCTACGATGATTTTCGCAACGCCTATCCGAAGGGCGAGGTCCTGTCCCGCGATACTGGCTACCGACGCCCTTATGGACACAATCCTTATCAAGGTTATGATCGTGTGGGTCAGGCACCGTTCTTATATCGAGATCCACTAGACCCTCGGCTTCCCGCGATGGAGCGTGTGGTTAGCGTGAGCCACCAACAACTCCAGCGCATCTATCCTTTCAGCGAGCTCGAGGGCAGTCCTATACTCCACGATAAGTTAGGTGATTTATCTTTGGTCTTGTTTTCTGAGAAAAGCATGCTCTCGGCCCTTGACCAGTCCGTTATACAAGACTCTCGAATGATTCCTTCGGTCACGGTGTACGATCCAACGGTGGCGAATCAAGTCCTTGAATTTCAATTGCAGGGTGACAAGATCATAGATAAACAGACTAGAAGCGAGTGGAATCGATTGGGCTACGCTGTTGACGGGCCGTTGAGTGGCGAAAGGCTGACCCCGGTTGATAGCGGTATCCATTTCGCCTTCGCTTGGCTCGCGTTTAACCCTGACACCCAGATTTACCGAGCTAACTAATGGTGCTCCCTGAGGATGGATACTAATGGATAGTGAAGCGAAATTTGCCATCGGCCAGGTCGTTCGTCATAAGTTGTTTGACTATCGGGGGGCTATAGTGGATGCAGACCCTGTGTTTCTCGGTACCGACGAGTGGTACCAAGAGATGGCCAAATCCCGGCCGCCGAAAGACCGGCCTTGGTATCACGTACTTGTTGATAACGCCGACTACCAAACTTATGTTGCTGAGCGAAATCTAGAGTCAGATCCCTCACCAAGCCCCATCAATCACCCCCTCGTGTCCATGGTGTTTACCGAGTTTCGCGAAGGCGCGTATGTGGGCAAGAATAGACCCAGCTAGACTCGACCCTTGGCGAGGCCACCCTGGCCACTTAAGCTCCTGAAAGAAACTTGCATTTCGGCCCTGCCGTTCTAAGTTTATAGAAGGGGAGGACCAAACACCTCCCCTGGTGATACAGAAAACTTGGGGGTGAGCGGTGTCACAGTCTCAGCGGTTGATAGCGGCGGCGGTCATACAGGTTGTCGCCGGTCTGGTGATATTCGCGGACTCGCTTGCCGCAACCACTGCGGTCGATTCAGGTTCGTTAGTACTGGCTGAGCTTCGCTTAGACGGTCGCGAAGCGGAGTATTGGTTGGCCTCTACCCAGCTACCACCTTACCGGGGTTTGGCGCTGTCCCCTTCGGATCAGAGTCTTGAAGGCAGCCCAGGGCGCGACTCTTGGGGTCTGCACTTCCCTACCCGGTCCGAAAGCATGGAAACCTATGGAGCTACTCTAGGGAGCACATTGATCGGCACCTTGGACCGTCGATACCTGTGGACGCTCTCTGACCCCAGTGGGCTAGCGATGACTCACGACATCACTGTTGGACCCAGGATCGACGTGGCCGATGACATCTCCACCCAGTTTTACTACCGCAGCAGTGGGCAAGGCGGATTTGGCGGTGAAATGCCAAATATCCGCGGCTTGAATCAAGCAACGGAATTGGATGCTGCGGGACTCGCTCAAGTGTGGAGATTCACCGATGGCGGCGGGCAGTTACGGCTCGGTTACGAGTTTGCCCATGACCGAACAGAGGATTTGAGATACGTAAAGGTCGGTCACAGCCTTAACTTAAGCGGACGATTTCCTTTACGCTGGGGGCTGCACGCGCGTATGGCGGCTGATTACAGCGTCAATACATACCCAGAATATGAAGGAAGTTCAGATTTGGTGAGCGAGAGATGGGGGTATTCGGCGGGTTTGGTCGGTTCCTTCGGCGCACGCTTTGAAGGTGGTGTGCACTATCTTCATACTGCGGAAGAATTCGACGATTCCGTTCCCTCTTATGGTCGTCGAGGTTGGGGCTTGAATCTGCGTTATATTTATTGAGCTAAACGCTCAATTCTAAGACCAAAGACAAAGATTAGGCTTAGCCGTGGTGGATCATCTCGAGCCACCATGCCGCCAATGTTGAAATCTTGGGTTTAGTCTCCCGAGATTCTCTTTGATGGTTCTAAGATCGCAGTGTCTATAGACCGCCGTGCTCGTCAGTTGAGTTCGGTTCACCCCAGTCATCAATATAGAGTGTTGGGTGTGTGCTGGTCATTTCCATAGAATAGGTAGATCCATGGGTTTCGCGGAGGACCATGAGATGGCCAAGAAGACGACTGCAATAGATGAAATTGTGGATGTGGCGTTGGAGATTGCTCACTCTACGTCATGGGAGTCACTCAGACTGTGTCAAGTAGCCGAACGACTTGATATCTCATTGAAGGAGTTGGCCCGACATATTCGAGAGAAGGAGGACATCGCTGAAGCGTGGTTCGATCGCGCAGATAGTGCGATGCTGGCGCAGGTGGACACCGCTGAGTTCGGTAATCTGTCCACTCGACAACGACTTAAGCGACTGATCATCGCTTGGCTCAAGTCACTCTCACCTCGACGCCGAGTGACTAGAGAGATCATCTGCAGCAAGTTCGAACCACTACGTCTGGACCGTCAGCTGGCGGGTTTAACCCGCACTAGACGCTCCGTCCAATGGATGCGCGATGCGTCAAAGCGATATACCCCATTGCCGTGGAGGATGGCGGAAGAGACCGTACTTAGTGGGATTTTTGTCGCGACATTTTGTTATTGGATGTGGGACGACTCCGATGGCTCGACACGCACCGTTGAGTATCTGGATCGCAGCCTTGGGTGTGTCGAACAACTAAGCCGGTGGTTGCCGAGCTTCATTCGCTACCCGCGGCCGCCACGACACCCGGAGGCGGCATCCGCACCGGCGGCGGGGCCCGCAGCATGATCCGACTCCGAAACGTTGGAGGTTTGAGTAGCATGCTGTGCCGCCGATTAGCTTGGTAGGAATGAGTGGGGATGACGAAGTCGTTTGCCCCTGCATACGATCGTAACAAGCATGCAATTCTTGCGGTGCTTCAGGAAATCCTGCCACGCAATGGAGTGGTGCTGGAAGTTGGCAGCGGCACCGGGCAGCACGCGATGTATTTCGCGCAAAATCTACCACACATTACCTGGATCCCAAGCGATCGCGCAGGGGAGATCGACAGCATCGAGGCATGGCGCGCTGAGAGTGGGCTCGCCAACCTACGAGCTCCACTTGAGATCGATTTGTACGATGAGGCATGGCCAGTTGAGTCGGTGGACGCTATTGTCTGTATTAATGTGGTTCATATTGCACCTTGGACTGCGACAGAGAAACTCTTTATCACCGCGACAGGAGTTCTTCGCAGTGGGGGGCTGATGTATTTGTACGGGCCTTATCGCTACGCGACTCGGCCGCTTGAACCGAGTAACGAGGCCTTTGATCAGTGGCTCAAGGCGAGAGATGCTGACAGTGGCATTCGAGATTTCGAGTCCTTGAATGAATTGGCCGGTAACGCGAGTTTCCAGTTGCTAGGTGACCGTTCCATGCCCGCTAACAATCGTTCTCTTTGGTGGCGCAAGACATGAGCTTCACCACCATGCAACGTTGCTACAAAGAGGCTAGGAATTCAGAAAGAGTGATAAGCAGCAGTTCTCGATCGGGGGCGGCTAGATCATCGTTGTGAACCATTCCCATGTCAACACAAGTTACTGGCGCCACGGCTGCCTTTTCCAACATACCACTCATACTCGGTGAATCCGGGTCATCACGATCGCGATGGGCTATGAAGATAGGGCATTTGACGTCGGCAATGCGTGACAAACAGTCGAAGCGAAACGGGATCGCATCTTCTATGATGACTTCATCAGGGGGAAAGATGTGCTTTACGACGTCGATCATGTTGGTAATCGGAGAAAGCAAAATCAGACCGTTTACGGCGTGAGTAGTGGCGATATGAGTAGCAACCGCGCTACCGAGTGATTTTCCGCACACAACGGGACGGAGTTTGGGATGCTGTTCCGCTAACCAGTCCATGATCAGCTTTGCATCGGCATAGAAATTCGTTTCGGAGGGCTCGCCATGGCTCGCTCCATATCCCCGATAGTCAAACGAGACCACCGAGGGTCCCAAATTACGCAAGCTTTGAACAAAGAGTTCTGAGCTGCGTATGTTGTCCTCTTCACCGTAGAAGTAAACGATGCATAGATCATTGCCTTCAGCACCCGGGGCAAATACACCGGCGATCCAGCCGACCACCGCAGTAGTCATCAGCACCACATCGGTATTGACCGTGCTAGGTGGCTCAGCGTAAGAGACCTTGGCGCCAGGAAAGGCTTGTTGTTCCACTCGACTTAGAAGGGAAAAGTCTTTCATGCTAGCATGGCTGCTGAAGATGTCCTGATCGTATCTTTGCGAGCGTCTGAGAAAGCGTCCCGGCCTCGACGGCACTGGTTCGGTCCATAAGGCCAGAGACAATTTTTTCGATCACTGCCGGACCCTGATAAATCAGACTGGTGTATAGCTGGACCATTTCTGCGCCAGCCTCGAGCTTTTCCCAGGCAGCCTCTGCAGAATCTACTCCACCCACACCAATTATTGGTATTTCCCCCTGAAAGATATCATAAAAGGCTTTAATCACACCGGTTGAAAGCGAACGCAATGGTGGTCCGCTCAATCCGCCTTCAATCTTTGCCTCCAATGCGCCGGCCAGATCCGGCCGCTGTACTGTGGTGTTTGTAGCGATGACACAATCGATGGCGTTGCGAATTAAGCATGCAGCCATCATTGCGATTTCCGTTGCATCCAGATCTGGCGCTATTTTGACGGCCAGTGGGACATATCGACCGTGCTTGTCGGCTAGGTGTGTTTGATCTCGTTTTAGCGTCTTCAACAGATCATCGAGATGCTCGATTCCTTGCAGTTCACGCAGCCCTGCAGTGTTCGGAGAAGAAATATTGATCGTCACATAGTCGGCTACGTCATAAACTGAATGCAGACCGCTGCAGTAGTCTTCGGCTGCTCGACTTGCCGGCGTCTGGGCATTCTTGCCGATGTTGATGCCCAATATTGTCTTAGACTTGTGACGTTTTAGATTCTGCAGGAATCGTGAGATTCCGACGCTATTGAATCCCAGTCGGTTAATGATTGCTGAGTGTGACGGGATTCTAAATATTCGAGGTTTAGGGTTTCCTTCTTGCGGTAACGGGGTGACGGTTCCAAGTTCGATCGCACCGAACCCTAATTCACTGAGAGCCGGTAAGGCACACGCGTCTTTGTCGAATCCAGCAGCGAGCCCCACGGGATTGTCAAAGCGTAAGCCCATCAGTTCAATCGGGAGCTGTGGCACGCGCCGTCCCCACGATTTGGCCAATACATCGGTAAACACACGGTGTTTTGAGGCGCGGTCTAGAAGACGTAGGGTTAATACGTGGCCGGGCTCGGGCGCCAGAGCGAACAGTAGTGCCCGTATCAGGGGGTACAAAATGACTCCCCGCTTTTAAGGAAACGCCATTTGCCTACAGGCAACGAACCCAGTACGACATCGCCGATACGCACCCGTTTCAATTCTGTGACCTTTAGGTCGACCAGCTCACACATGCGTCTAATTTGTCGCTTGCGGCCTTGGGTTAGTATGAATCTCAATCGAGACTCGTCCAAGACATCTACCCTAGCAGAACGTAAACGTCTCCCATCCAAGGAAAGACCGTGGTGGAGTTTGGACACCTTAGCGTCTGTGATCTCACCGAGCACACGGACTAAATACTCTTTTTCCACTTTGCTGTGGGGCGAGATTAATTCGCGGGCGATCCGTCCGTCCTGAGTCAGTACGAGCAATCCTTTGGAGTCGATATCCAAGCGCCCCGCAACAGCCAATCCAGGAAAGTCGAAGGACTTGTGAGTTGATGTGTCTTTGCCTCTGGGTAAGAATTGGCTGCTTGCAGTAATCAATGATATCGCCGCTCGGTAACCTTCTTCCGGTTGCGCGGAAACATACCCTACTGGTTTATTCAGTAGAATCGTCACCAGGCGTTTCTGCCTCGACTGTGCTTGCGGCGCAAGAGAGATGTGTTGATGGGATTCGACCTTGATACCAAGCCGGTCCACAATTTGACCGTCTACGTAGACCCATCCGCGTTCAATGAGTTCATCCGCTTCGCGTCGCGAACACAAACCCATTTGCGCCATCAGTTTTGATAGACGGATTGCTGCCAAGACACTTACTGCAATAAGAGTGTGAAGCCGTGGCGAACTGCTATGGTGAGCGTTGCCGAGTATTTACCTTGCGTAGCCTTCCCTCAAAGCCCCAGTGGGTGTAACTCCCGGAGGTGTTCACCAAATTCCCAAAGTTCATTAAACCGTCTCACCAACTGCCGCGACTGAGCACGGGAGTTCATGTGCGCCACTATGGGTGGTCGGCCGGCCGATTGTCTGAAATAACCGATTTCGTCGACCACAAGGAACATTTCCTCGGTATGAAGATACTCCGATGTCAACATTCGAACTTGCAGAAACGTGCTAAATTTACGAAATAGTTCGACAAGGCGAGGGCTGTGACGAATAAACAGCATCTCATCACCTAATAGAAATTGTGCACGATTGCGCGGGTTCTGAGCAACAAAATTGGCAAGCCGTGTTGCTGTCTCTGCAGAATTAAACACGGGCATGTCAAGCACTGGCGCTAACAACATGATAGTGTGCTGCGCCTGCCTGATGAGTTCTGCGATGACTGCGTTCGCGGCCACTGGTTCCGAGCAATCTATGTACTCATCCGTTTTTCCTAGAACTAATGCTTGTGCGGTCTTTGTACCGACTGTGGATGACAAAGACTCATCACCCATCTTTAACGTGCTCCATTCGTGCTTGGGCTGGTGCATTGCCGATATATGTTGCGGGAGTGAGCGCGAGCAGTCGTTGTCTGCTTTCCTCGGGGATGTCCAAGTTGCGAATTAGTTGGTGTAGGGCCTCTCGAGTTATGGTTGACTGACCCCGCGTGAAGGACTTGAGTCGTTCATAGGGATCTGGAACTCCGTGGCGGCGCATCACTGTCTGGATTGCCTCACCCAGTACTTCCCAATGGGCATCGAGATCCTCGCTCAGACGCGACGGGTTTGCTTTGAGTTTGGATAATCCCCTGATGGTCGATTGATACGCTAGTACGCCATGACCCAGGGCCACACCCAGGTTTCTTAGCACGGTGGAATCGGTTAGATCGCGTTGCCAGCGACTAACAGGCAACTTCTCCGCAAAGTGTTGGAGCAGAGCGTTGGCGACACCCAAGTTCCCCTCGGAATTTTCAAAATCAATGGGATTGACTTTGTGCGGCATGGTTGACGAACCTACCTCAGTGGTCACAGGCTTTTGCAAGAAGTAGCCCAACGAGATATAGCCCCAGACATCTTGATTCAGATCAATCAGTACCGTGTTGAATCTGGCGATGGCGTGACAAAGCTGTGCGATCCCATCATGCGGTTCGATTTGAGTGGTGCTCGGGTTCCATTTGAGCCCAAGAGATTCCACAAAGCGGCGCGAGACCGAGGCCCAGTCTATATCTGGATATGCTACGAAGTGCGCGTTGAAGTTACCTACCGCACCGTTGAGTTTGCCGGGTAATCTAATATTGGCAACGCATTCGCGTAGATTGACCAAGCGTTCGGCAAAGTTTCGCAGTTCTTTGCCCAGGGTGGTGGGCGACGCCGGCTGACCATGAGTGCGGGCCAACATGGGCAGGTCGGCGTGTGCCCTCGCCAGCTCCCGAACCGCCGAAGCAACACTGTCCAAATGGGGAATGATCACTGTGTGGAGAGCGTCTTTGAGCATCAGTGCGTAGGCGAGGTTGTTGATATCCTCAGAGGTGCAAGCAAAATGGATAAACGAGGAACGGGTGTTGAGCTCCTCATTCTGATCGAATTTCTCTTTAATGAAGTACTCGATCGCCTTGATGTCATGGTTGGTGGTGGCCTCAAGTTGCTTGATTTTGCTCGCGTCATCGGCACTGAATCCATCGATCAACTCAGCGAGAACTGCTTTAGCCTCAGTCGAGAATGCGGGTATCTCTTCAATCTGCGGGTGGTTTGAAAGGACCTCCACCCACTTGATCTCCACTAGAACTCGATAACGAAACAGCCCGCATTCACTAAAGATTGCACCCAACGCGCTGGTTTTCTCCGCGTAGCGACCATCCAGAGGTGATAACGCGGTAAGGGGGGACAGGCTGATTGGTCGGTCGCTATGGATCTTGGCCACGTTAGGCTGGACTCGAACTTAAGCCTGTTGGGGGTTGTATAGAGAAAATCTCGGGCCACTTGTCCGTACGTGATGAATGTAACAGCCGCGCGGTCAGGCAACACGTCCACTGAAGGCTAACGACGGATCCTTCCTCAGATCTCTCTATACTCAGCAAGAACATAGTCTAACACAAAGAGTCAGATATGGTTTGATCGACCTGCATTGCAGTTACGCGCAAGATTGATCACGGTCGAGGTAAGTTAGGGGGCCGACAAGGCCATATCCATTTCCGGGGAATTACTTGCGTTACTTATGATGCCGCCTCCCAAACACTCGGTGTCCTGGTTGAAGACGATAGATTGCCCTGGTGTCAAGGCTCGTTGTGGTTCATCGAACGCTACAACAGCTGTGTCGTGTTGTATCTTCTCGATTGTGCACTCCTGATCAGATTGCCGATATCGAGTCTTTGCGGTGCAGCGCAACGGGAGTTTGGGAGGCGAGTCAGCAATCCAGTGTAGATGATGGGCTTCCAAGACATTGTGATACAGCGCGGGATGGTCATGACCCTGGGCAACCACCAGGGCGTTGCGCTCTATGTTCTTACTCACCACGTACCAGGCGTCACCGGGGCCGCCGATTCCAAGTCCTTGCCTTTGTCCAAGGGTGTAATACATTGGCCCGTCGTGGTTACCTAAGTAATCACCGTCGACTGACATAATGGGCCCGGGCTTTGGTGGCAGATACTTCTGCAGGAAGGATCGAAAGTTGCGTGTTCCGATAAAGCAAATTCCGGTGCTGTCTTTTTTGTCATGAGTAGCAAGGCCCGCGGATTTTGCCCGCTTGCGCACTTCCGATTTAGCAAGATGTCCGATAGGAAACAGTGTTCTGGCTAGGGCGGATTGGTTCAAGGTGTATAGGAAATAGCTTTGATCCTTGGAGCAATCGATGCCCTTAAGAAGGCGCAACCCATCATCGGCGCGGTCGATCCGAGCGTAGTGGCCGGTGGCGATAAAGTCCGCTCCTAGGCGATGTGCTGCATCCAAAAATTCCTTAAACTTGATTTCTTTGTTGCACAAGACATCGGGATTAGGGGTGCGACCTGCACGGTACTCAGATAGAAAATCTTGGAAAACACGCTC
>JAOTYS010000157.1 GCA_029861795.1 Gammaproteobacteria bacterium
ACCAGAGAGATGCCGCAAACCAGTGATCGCGGCGATCGAGAAGTACGCCATGGGCGTGTCCTTTGAGCTGGCCTTGGCCTGCGACTTCCGTATTGCCACAGAAGACACAGTCCTGGCCTTACCTGAAATTAACCTCGGCACCATTCCCGGTAGTGGCGGCACTCAGCGCGTGGCGCGCATGGCAGGACTTGGACGGGCCAAAGAAATGATTATGCGCGGACGAAGATTGAACGCAAAAGAAGCGTTGGACTGGGGTCTGATTACCGAGGTTGTGCCAGCGGGTGAGCTTGACCAGGCGATCGAACGATGGGCCAAAGACATGGGACTTCGTCCCAGCATTCCGCTGACGACGCTGAAACGGATACTGAATACATCCTATGATTCACCGCTGGGTGTGGGTCTTGATTTAGAAGGGCAAGCGTTTGAAAAAATCCGTCCGGGCCCCGAGTTCGAGCGGGGTATTGAGGCGTTTCAAAACAAACGCAAGCCGGACTTTTCTGATATGTAACCATAAGCTATGTAACTATAAGCCAATGGGAGCGCGGCCTCGAGCCAACACGGGGGTTATCTGTTAATGAATCACCGTCCAGCTTTGTCAGAAAGCAACGCGGACTACTTGGAGTATTTGTATTCGAAGTATATGGAGGACACCGCATCTGTGGACGCAAGCTGGCAGGATTTTTTCTCTCAACTGAATAAAGGTCCCACGCGTCCGCCTGAAGATCCCTCCTCGCCCAATGGCGAAGACGCATCGGCAACGGCCCGCGCCTTCGCATTAATCCGTGCCTACCGCGAACGCGGCCACTTGATCGCTGACACTGATCCGTTAGGTCTGTCACACGCCGGCTCGCATCCCGATCTCAATCCTGCCACCCACGGAATCACCGACATGCACCAACCCATATCGTTGTTTGGTGAGCTCGGATTGAAGACAGCTTCTCCCGGCGAGATTGAGACACGCATGCAAAACATCTACTGCGGCACGCTGGCCGCAGAGTTTATGCACCTCGATGATCCTAAAGAGCGTGCTTGGATCCAGACGGCCATGGAGTCAGATCACGAGCGAGCGCCGGCCGAGACCCAACGTTGGATTCTTGAACAACTGACGCAAGCCGAGGTGTTTGAGCAGTTTATGCAGCTCAAGTTTCCCGGCGTAAAGCGCTATGGGCTTGAGGGCTGCGAAAGTCAGTTGCCTTTAGTCGAAACCATATTGCAGTGCGCCGCAGTCGACGGTGTCGAGGAAATCGTGATTGGACCAATGCATCGTGGGCGCACCACGCTTTTGGGTACGTTCATGAGAAAACCGCTACAAGCCTTGTTCGCCGAGTTTGCAGGACAACCGTCACATCCTTCTGATCTGACTATCGCCGGCGATGTACCGTTTCACCTAGGGCATTCCACAGATCGCCGAGTAAACGGCGCAACAGTTCACATCTCGTGGCCGAGTCACCCCTCCCACGTGGAAGCCATCATTCCTGTAGCCCTGGGCAAGACACGGGCCAAACAAGGGCAGCGCCAAGACGCCACTCGTCGCCGAGTGCTCGGGTTGATGATGCATACCGATGCAGCGTTCATTGGACAAGGCATTGTCAGCGAAACTTTCCAACTTAGTCTGCTACCCGGATATAACACGGGTGGCAGCATACACGTCATCGTCAATAATCAGATCGGTTTTACCACCACCGCTGCCGAGGGACGCTCATCCACTTATTGTTCTGATTCAGGGAAAGTGGTTCAGACTCCGGTGTTTCACGTCAATGGAGATGACCCGGAGGCGGTAGTGCGGGCCGCAAATCTCGCGCTACATTTCCGTCAACGCTTCGGTCGCGATGTCATCGTCGACTTGGTTTGCTACAGACGCCGCGGTCATAACGAGGTAGACGAACCTAGTTTTACCCAACCGCTGATGTATCGACGCATCGACCAGCTCCCGACCATTCGACAGCACTATGCGGACAAACTAATCGAACAAGGTGTTATCACCCAACAAGACGCAGCGGTGATGATTGACAGTTATCATCTTCATCTCGAAGAGGCTTTCGAATCCTCCGAGCAATACCGACCCAACAAACCGAACTGGCTATCGGGCCGCTGGGCCAATATGAAGTCTCCATCGAGAAGCCATTCACCACAACAACAGGTTGCCACCGGAGTTGATGTCAAAGTGCTTCACCAGATTGGGGCTGCGCTTTGCTCGGTACCCACGACTTTTGATCTACATCCGAAGATCAGGCAACAACTCGATAGTCGAAACAAGGCCCTACGAGCGGGCCACGGTATTAGCTGGGCGAGTGGGGAAGCGCTGGCATTTGGCAGCATACTAAGAGACGGTATGTCGGTGCGTCTAAGTGGTCAGGATTCTCGCCGAGGCACATTCTCGCAGCGTCACGCCGTGCTTTATGATCAACAAAACGACTCGACCTATACTCCGCTTAACCACGTAGCCGACAGTCAGGGACTTTTCGAGATCTGGAACAGTCCCCTTTCCGAGGCCGCAGTGGTGGGATTCGAGTATGGTTATAGCTTAACGGAACCCAACGTCCTGGTGCTGTGGGAGGCGCAGTTCGGCGACTTTGCCAACGGCGCACAGATTTTTATCGATCAGTTTGTCAGCGCAGGCGAGGAAAAGTGGTTACGAATGTCGGGACTGGTCATGCTACTCCCCCACGGGGTTGAAGGTGGAGGCCCGGAACACTCTTCCGCAAGACTTGAGCGCTTTCTGCAACTTTGCTCCAAACACAACTTGCAAGTAGTCAACTGTACAACGCCCGCCAATTACTTCCACGTGTTGCGCCGACAGATGCAACGAGAGTTTCGTAAGCCATTGGTGGTGATGACGCCAAAATCCCTGTTGCGTCATCGTCTCGCGGTCTCATCGCTTGCAGAGATTGCTTCCGACACATGCTTCCAACCGGTTCTGCCGGAGACAGATACATCAGTTTCAGACCAAGACATCCGTCGCGTGGTCTTATGTAGCGGTCGAATCTTTTACGATCTATTGGAACAACGCAGACACCGACAGATCAGCGACATAGCAGTGGTACGCATCGAGGAGATCTATCCCTTTCCCGAATCTCTCATAACGCGGCAGCTCGCGAGGTATCCGCAAGCCGACGTGGTGTGGTGTCAGGAGGAGCCACGCAATATGGGCGCGTGGAGTTTCCTCGATCGACGCATTGAAAAGATATTGCGCGACATCGATCACAGTCATGCCCGTGCAAGATATGTCGGCAGACTCGAGAACCCTTCGCCCGGAGCTGGTATCCGGTCAACCCATGACGCGGAACACGCTGAAGTGATCGCCGCGGCACTGGATATCGCGTAAGCGCGAGCACGCACTTCATCTGTCACAACTTTCCCACACATGAGTTCGAGCACAGACATCAGCCACAATGTCGGTCACAACGCACCGGGGTGGATTGGCAAACCGGTGTTGCGCAAGGAAGATCCGGCCCTTCTCAATGGGCATGCGCGTTTTATCGATGACATCGAACCCGTGGCGCAAGTCCGTCACGCGGCGATGGCGCGTTCGCCTCATGCACACGCGGAAATCACACGTATCAATACGCAAAAGGCTGAAGCGCTGCCAGGCGTCATCGGTGTGCTTACCGGAAAAGACATCGCAGCGCGGATCCGTCCCATTCCCAGTGTAGTGAAAGCACCGATCGACTATTACCCGATTGCCATCGACAAAGTGCGATTCGTCGGTGAACCTGTGGCCGTGGTTGTAGCTCATGATCGATACGTGGCCGAGGATGCAATGGAGTTGATCGATGTCGAGTATCGGCCCTTGGCCGCCGTGGTCGAGCCCCATCAAGCGATGGCAGATGATGCGCCCATATTGCATGAAAAGTTGGGCTCTAATGTGCCCAGTCACCGAACGTTTCGCTATGGCGATCCCGATGGTGCGTTCGCAGAAGCGGATCACGTGTTTGAGTTGGCTTACCGCTTTCCCAAATACTCGTCCACCCCGATCGAGACTTATGGAGTCATTGCGGAATATCAGTTCTCTCCGGAGCGTTACACCGTTTGGTCGAACTTCCAAGGACCTTTCGTGCTACACCCGCTGATGGCCGGTGCACTCGGTGTGCCGGGAAATAGGCTACGTTTGATTTCACCTCAGGCGAGCGGCGGTAGCTTCGGGATCAAGCAAGCGGTTTTCGGCTACATCGTCTTGTTGTGCGCTGCAAGCCGATTGCTCGGTTGTCCGATCAAGTGGATAGAAGATCGTTTAGAGCATTTGATGGGATCATCATCCGGCGCCGGGCGCACCGGCACCGTGGCAGCGGCGTTCAAACAAGACGGTGAACTTATCGGTTTGCGTTATCAAAACATCGCCAACATGGGCGCTTATGTGCGACCACCCGAACCCGCCTCTGTATACCGCATGCAGGCCACCTCAAACGGGTGTTACAAAGTACAGAACATTGTTATAGAAAATACCCTGGTGCTGACCAATGAAGTGCCCGCCGGACTCAACCGCGGTTATGGCGGACCCCAGTTCTTTTTCAGCTTAGAGCGCATCATGGACATTGCCGCGCATGGATTGGGCATTGATCCCGCGGAACTACGGCGGCGCAATTTTATTGATAAGGACGCCTTCCCTTACACCTGCCCCGGCGGCTCCATCATGGACTCGGGTGACTACGCAGCCGGACTCGACGAAGCGCTGCGTCTTGCTGGGTATGAAGAGCTGAAGCGACGGTGCCAGCAGGCGAGACAAGCGGGACGACTTTACGGTATCGGTTTCGCCTGCGGCGTTGAGCCGTCGGGCTCCAACATGGCCTACGTGACGCTGGCGCAAACTGCTGAAGATCGCGCCAAATCGGCTCCCAAATCAGGCGCCAATTCCAGCGCAGTTATCGCAATGGATCCGACCGGCAATGTGACGCTTCAGCTCTGTAGCACCCCTAACGGGCAAGGTCATGCCACAGTCGCCGCGCAGATCGTGGCAGACGCACTCGGCATAGATCCGGATGATGTGGACGTGGTGACCGAGATCGATACGCTTACCAGCTCCTGGTCCATCGCATCTGGCAACTACGCCAATCGCTTCGCGTCCGCAGTGACGAGTGCGATCGCAATTTGCGCTGCAAAAGTCGCCGACAAGCTCAAACACATTGCCGGTGAAATGCTTCAGTGTGATCCACAATCTATTGTACTCAGTAACGGCGTGGCGACGATCGCGAATCACCCCGATAGATCAGTACCGATAAGACGATTGGGCGCAGCCGCACATTGGAACCCTGCGGGCATGCCCGACGGGACTCAACCTGGAATTTACGAAACAACCGTCTACTCTCCTCCCACTCTCACGTCTGCAGACAGCGATGACCGCATTCCTTCTTCGGTCACCTATGGATCTATCTTTGATGTCGTCGGCGTGGAAATCGATCGAGATAGCGGCAAGATCACCGTCGACAAATATGTGTCGGTTCATGATGTAGGCACCATGTTGAATCCCTTGATCGTGGAGGGCCAAGTGTATGGCGGCTTCGCCCACGGCATCGGTGGCGCGATGTTGGAGGAACTGTCCTACGATAGGGACGGGAATTTTTTGTCCGGGACGTTCGCAGACTATCTCTGCCCGACCGCGCTGGAAGTGCCGGAACTCATCATCGGCCACATCAGCACACCGTCACCCAAAAACATTCTTGGTGCCAAAGGCCTGGGTGACGGCAGCGCGATGATGGCGCCGGCGGCACTCGCTAATGCAGTATCCGACGCATTGGATTTTAAAGATGTGGAATTGCCGCTCACTCCACATCGCGTCTGGTCCATGATCCAAGGGCGAAAACCACCACCGTCCTCGGAGACGGTATTACTCGGTAATGCTAAAACGACGAGCGCGCCAGCCACGACACCACAGATTCAAGGCTCAGGAGAAGTCGACGTCGAAACGAATGTGCAAACGGTCTGGCGCGCACTATTAGACCCGGAGACGCTCACGCTTATTATTCCGGGTTGTGAACAAATTGAGCAAAGTTCCGCCGACAAGTATCGGGCGCGCGTGAACATTGGCGTTGCGGGGATACGTGGCATTTATCAGGCGACACTCAAAATACACGACAAACTCGAACCAAAGCGCATGCGATTACTGGGCAAGGCCACTGGCACATTAGGATTTGGAGAGTTTGAAGCGTCAGTAGAATTAACGCCCATTGACGACACCCATACCCGGCTCGGCTATCGCTATCAAGCGAGCATGGGCGGAAAAGTGGCGGCGGTTGGACAACGTATGCTTAAGACAGTGACTCGGCTTTTGGTCAGACAATTCTTTGACGGTCTTAATCGCGCACTTGCCCCAACGTCAAAGGTCCCGCGTGGCCTATTCAAACGTCTGATCTCATTATTGAGATCGTTGATTCGCTAGGATCTGAAAGTGAAACCCGTCGCATTCGACTACTGCAGACCAGACACTGTAGAGGAGACCACAGCGCTGCTGCACGAATATGGTCACGACGCCAGTGTGTTAGCCGGTGGAATGTCACTCGGACCCATGCTTAACATGCGCTTGGTAAGGCCATCGGTGATAGTGGATATCAACCGGATTACCGAATTGGAGCAAGTGGGCCTGACAAATGGTCTAGTGCAAACCGGATCGACGGTTCGACAGGCTGATGTCATGGATGACAGTGAATTGTTGAACCAAGTTCCGTTGCTAAAGCTTGCACTTCCATTTGTTGGACATTTTCAGACACGCAATCGAGGAACACTGGGCGGATCCGTGGGGCACGCCGATCCCAGTGCAGAGATACCACTGTGTCTCGCTACTTTGGGAGGAGAGGTCGAACTGGCTTCACGACGGGGTAAAAGACTCGTGCGCGCTAGCGAATTTTTCCTCGGCGTCTTGACCACGACACGGCGAGCGGGCGAACTTATCACCTCGCTTTACTGGCCCCAACACACCGATAGTACTTACTATGCTTTTGATGAAGTTGCGCAGCGCCATGGGGATTTTGCCATCGCCGCCGCCGCTTGTGCCGTAACCCTCGATGAGCAAAAAAGGATTAACAAGATTTCTTTGGGATTCGGCGGCGTAGAAGACAAACCTGTGCTTGCAAGCTTAACTGCATTTGTCGGGGCAGAACCCACCTGCTCCCTCGCCTCTGAAATCGCATTCACCGCGACCAAGGACCTAAATCCCATGGAGGACGCGACTGCAGGTGCTGCCTACCGCACGAGCCTCGCCACGACACTAGGCCGGCGCGTCCTGCAAAAAGCAATTACCGAGGCAGGGGGAAGGTAGCCATGTTGCGTCTAGATGGATCGCAAAAGCACCGCATAGAACTCACCGTCAACGGTAAGCAGCACAGCGGCGAGGCACCGCCACGGCTGCTGCTGTGCGATTTTCTGCGTCATGAGCTCGGCCTGTATGGCACCCACGTCGGTTGTGAACATGGAGTATGCGGCGCATGCACAATACTTATGAACGGGCGTGCGGTCAGAAGTTGTACTCAATATGCGGTACAAGCGGATGGCCAAGAGATCCAGACTGTCGAGGGCTTGAATAACGGTGACACATTAACGGATCTGCAAGATGCGTTCCGACAGCGCCACGCACTGCAGTGTGGTTTCTGCACACCCGGTATACTCATGTCCGTGACTCATTTTCTAAATTGCACGACCAATCCTTCAGAAATTGACATCCGTGATATGTTGTCAGGACATATCTGTCGGTGCACCGGCTATGACAGCATCGTCAAAGCCATCCTAGACGTCGCCGAGACGCGGGCAATCGAGGCGAAAAATCAACAGGACAAGTGAATCACGCCATGAACATTCGCAAAACAGTGGTAATCCGGGAAACCGTATTTTCTGAGGCAGGGAGTCGGGTCTCCACACCCATCAATCGGGTGGCAGGCGTGGGGGTCATCATGAACCCTTTCGCCAGTCGGTTTGAGAAGGACTTGTCAGCACTTTTTGATGTTGGCTTTTCCCTTGGTGAACGACTAATGCAGGAGATCATGCCGCTACTGTCAAACCCCGTAGTAAGTTACGGTAAGGCCGCCATAGTCGGCGCCGCGGGGGATCTAGAACACGGGCATGCCCTGCTCCACCCCAAGCTCGGAAAACCGGTGCGTGGCGCCATCGGTGGCGGGGAGGCGTTGATACCTTCATCAGCTAAGCTCGCTGCCATCGGGTCAACTATCGATGTGCCACTTGGTCACAAAGACAATGCGTGGTCATTCGATCATTTTGATGCGATGACCGTTTCGGTACCTGATGCGCCGCGTTCAGATGAGATTATGATGGTGGTCGTGATTGCCGATGGTGGTCGTCCTAATGCACGCGTCGGCCAAACACGCGCTATAGTCTAGAATAGCTTGTTCGCCTGAAGGCGAACCTACATACGATTGTCGGTGCTTTCGTAGGTGCGTCTTTAGGCGCACGTTGTTCGGTTTGTGTGCCCTGCTGAATAGCTTGTTCGCCTGAATGCGAGCCCACACACGATTGTCGGTGCTTTCGTAGGTGCGTCTTTAGGCCACGCCGTTCGGTTTGTGTGCCCTGCTGAATAGCTTGTTCGCCTGAATGCGAGCCCACACACGATTGTCGGTGCTCTCGTAGGTGCGTCTTTAGGCGCACGTTGTTCGGTTTGTCTCCTGCTGAATAGCTTGTTCGCCTAAAGGCGAACCCACACAGGATTGTCGGTGCTTTCGTAGGTGCGTCTTTAGGCGCACGTTGTTCGGTTTGTCTCCTGCTGAATAGCTTGTTCGCCTAAAGGCGAACCTACACACGATTGTCGGTGCTCTCGTAGGTGCGTCTTTAGGCGTACGTTGTTCGGTTTGTCTCCTGCTGAATAGCTTGTTCGCCTAAAAGCGAGCCTACATACGATTGTCGGTGCTTTCGCAGGTGCGTCTTTAGGCGCACGTTGTTCGGTTTGTCTCCTGCTGAATAGCTTGTTCGCCTAAAGGCGAACCCACACAGGATTGTCGGTGCTCTCGTAGGTGCGTCTTTAGGCGAACAACGTCAGTATTTAATCGCTTAATACCACCGAGGTCTCTATCTGGCGCTCCGGAATAGCCCAATACAGACGTAATAGCTTGTCCTTTACGTCTGGAGCGACCAAATGGAACCCGTTTTGTTGGTAAAAACGTATCGCCCAGGTAGCGTCTGCCCAGGTCCCAATCAACAGGCGCTGCGTGGTCTGTCGACGCAAGTGACGCAACAATCTTCGTCCGATGCCACGGCGCTGCGCTGACGTTCGCACGTAGGCGTGCCGTATAAGCGTGACATCCTTCAGCGGTTGGATGCCCATGACCCCTACCAATTCGTCGTTTTCATCAAAACCCCAGAACTCGATGCCCGCCGCG